>CAZDMM010000420.1:0-6700 GCA_964505845.1 uncultured Caldilineaceae bacterium | reverse complement strand
CCCTCCCGCGAGGAGGTATGGGACTACAATATCGCTCTGGCCGTCGAGGCGGCTCAACTGGGCTTTGATGAAATCCAGTTTGATTACGTGCGCTTTCCCACCGACGGCAAAATCAGCCGGGCCACCTTTGCCATTGAGAACACCGAGGACAACCGGATTGCAGCCATCAGCGGCTTTTTAGCCAGGGCGCGAGAGGCTTTAGCGCCGTACCGGGTCAAGCTGGCCGCCGACGTGTTTGGCTACACCACCTGGCGCGAGGATGATATGGGCATCGGCCAGAAGATAGAAAAGCTGGCCCCCTACCTGGATGTTCTTTCGCCCATGCTTTACCCTTCCACCTTTGCGCACGGGCTGCCCGGCCTGCCGGAGTACAATAACGCCATCGCCTTTCCCTACGAGGTGGCCAACAAAAGCACCCTCAAAGCGGTGGAGCGGCTCAAAGGGGTCAACCCCCGGCTGGAAGTGCGGCCCTGGATTCAGGATTTTCCCGATTACGCCTTTGATGGGCGCACCTATACCCCCGGCGAGATACGCTTGCAGATGGCAGGGGCGCGGCAGGCCGGGGGGCGAGGCTGGCTGCTGTGGGATCCCCGTGTTAAATACACGGCAGAGGCGCTGGTCTCGGCCCAACCGAGCTACCGGCCCAACCGGGATGGCAGCATCATGGTGCTGGAGTATCACCTTATTGGTGAGCCGGAGGAACGCTGGCAGCGCACCCCGGCCAACTTTCGGGCCGATTTGGAACGCTTGTGGGCCGATGGGTACTACCCCATAAATGTGCGCGACCTGGCCCTGGGTGATTTGAGTATGGTTCCGGCCGGCAAGCGCCCGGTCGTGCTGACCTTTGACGACTCCTCGATTGAGCAGTTCCGCTTGCTGCCCGGCGGTAAAGTTGACCCGACCTCGGCGGTGGGCATACTACTGGATTTCCACGCCGCCCACCCCGCCGATTGGCCCCTGCGGGCTACCTTCTTTGTGCTGCAAGATGTGGATGTGCCGGAGCGGATTCTCTTTGGCCAGCCGGAGCTGGCCCAGCAAAAGCTGCAAATGCTGGTGGATTGGGGCATGGAGGTGGGCAGCCATACCATCAGTCACGCCAACCTGGCCGAAAGTTCCGCCCAGGAGATCAAGCGGCAGTTGGCCCTCAGCCAGGCCAGGTTGGAGGAACTGCTGCCCGGCTACAAAGTCACCTCGTTGTCGGTTCCGTTTGGGCTGTATCCCACCGATGAACAATTGTTGGTGGGCGGGACGTATGAGGACACGCTGTACCACTATCAGGCCGTCGTGGAGGTCAGCGGCGGGCTAGCTCCGTCGCCCCACGCGCCGCAGTTTGACCCCTACCACATCCCTCGCGTGCAGGCCGTGCAGAGCGAGTTGGATTACTGGTTGGGGTACGCGGATAAACCGGGGGTGTATTATGTTTCGGAAGGAGAATGAGTGCTGGCTCCTGCCCGGCCAGAGATTGACTCAACCAGGGCAAATTATTAAAATCTTTGGTATAATTAGCGCAAGGCATGGAAGGGGAGCAACACGATGACTGTAGCGCCGATCACAAAACCGGCGGCTAAAGCCGTCTGGACGCCGACCCAGGCCGGGGTATAGCAATGTGGCGTAATGCAGCTTTATGGGCGTTTCTGGCCGGCCTGTCCTTTGCCCTGGCCGGGTTTATCTGCACCTACCTCTTTTTGAAGGATGCCCTGGGTGATTGGCGGGTGATGTTCTATGCCGCGCCGCTGGCGGCGTTTTTGTGCGGCGTGATTGGTTGGGGGATGCTGGTGGTCCGCAGCCGCAGCGTGAGGCGGCGGCGCGGGCTGTGGGTAGGCGCTCTGGTGGGGTTGGTTTCCCATCCACTGGCCTGGTACGGCAGCATTCTCTACTTTTACCTGGCCGGGGAACCTGGCGTCCTCAATCCGCTGGAAGGGGTGTGGGCCAGCCTGGTTTATACTCTGCTCAGTTTGGTTTTTGTGGGCTGGTTAACCGTGCCGGTGGGAGCTATTACCGGCGGCCTGCTGGCTTATGCCCAGGCCAAAGCAGGCCGGGAAAGGCCGCCGCTCACCGTTGATTCAAGCGGGCCAACACCTGGGGGATGACCTGATCCAGTAGATCGTTGTGGGCGGTGGTGCCCAGGCGAGCAATCACCGCCGCTTTCACCTGCGCCGCCAGGTCGGTTGGGGGCGCAGCCGGGGCAGGCAGGGGTGAACTCGGCCCGACCACCGCCGGCGGAAGCTGCATCTGGGGGGCCACGGCCAGGCGCGGCAAAGCATCGGGCTGGCCGCTGCGCTGCGTGACCAGTTTCATCTTGAGGCCCAGGGCAATCGCCTTCTCGCGGGCCAGGTCGGTCAGCACCACATCGTCGTCAATCTCAATTTCGGTCACGCCCCTGGTGTGCATGTCGCTAATGTCGCGTTCGGTGTAGAAGGTTTTCATAGCATTCACTCCGTGTAGCAAGTAGCAAAGTGGCAAGGTAGCAAGCAGCAGGGCAGCAAAAATTCTTAATGCTACCTTGCTACCTGTTACCCTGTTAGCCCGCTCTCCCCTCCATACTCTCAATCGCCGCCATGGCCGCTGCTTTGGCGGTCATCATCTCAGCCTCGCTGCCGCTCATCCACATGCGGCCAAAGCGTCCCACCGACGAAATGTGCAGCAGTTTGATATTGGCCCGTTTTTCGGCCTCGTTGGCCGCCAGGTTGATATAAGCGGCCGGGGCCACTTCGAGTACCAGCATGGTTTCTCCCGCTACCAGCATCGAGCCGCGCCGGAAGCGGTTGAGCAGTTGGGCCTGGTACGGGTCAACATTGGTAATGAGCTGCACCGAGGCCACCTGGGGCTTGATGCGGTCTGACTCTTGCAGCCCCAGCCGGTGCAGCACCATCGCGCCGGCCTGCAGCACGGCTTCTTGAGAGTGGGAGTGGATTTCAAACATCCCAAATTCACGTTCAACAATCTGCGCGCCGGGCCGGGCTTCGGTGGCCTTAACCGCAATATCTACCATGCTGAAAACTTCATTGCCGGGGGCGACTTCGATATACAAGGAAGCCATGCCCTCCACCATCAGGTCGCCCTGGGTGATAGTGCCGACAAAGGAGGCATATTGGGGTTGGGTCCGATCCAGATAGCAGTAAACGCGCAGTTGAAATTCGCTGGCCATAAGGGTATTACCTCAAATCAAAATTTAATTCTCGCGTCGCGTGGTGCGTAAAACCGATGGAACACGCAACACGTACCACGCAATACGCACTACGTGTCGTGCATCGCCACGCCCAATGGGGTGACAAAAAGTGGGTGGCCGGGAATGATGGTTTTGACGCCGGTCACTTCCTGTACCACCCGGTCAATGCCGCTGAAGCAGGCCGTGCCGCCAACCAGGTAAATGGTTTCGACCGGGTGGGCGGCGATGTGGCGGGCCACGATGGAGCCGACCTTTTCCATCACCGGGCGGACAACCGGAAACAGGCGGGCGTGCTGGCTATACTCTTTTTTAAGCTGCTCCGCCTGCTCAAACTCCACCTTTAAGGCCCCGGCAATCACCAGCGAAAAGTGGGCGCCGCCGGTTGGCTCGTCGGCGGTATAAACAACCTGCCCCTCGCGGAAAATGGCGATGCCGGTGGTGCCGCCGCCCACATCTACCACCGCGCCGTTTTCAATTTGCAGCACGGCGTTGGCGGCGGTTGGCTCATCTACCACATGCTCCACCTGAAACCCGGCCGCCTCAACCACGTGACGGGTGGCCCGCACCTCGGTGGCCGGGACGCCGGGCGGGTAGGTGGTAGCGGCGGTTGTCAGCTCAAAGCCCAGGCGGGCCTCGACATTGTGTTTGAGTTCCCGCAGCAGGCTGATGGCCCCGTGAAAGTCTACTACCAGCCCATCACGCACAATCTGGGCAAAACGATACTCCCCGGCCAGGGGCTGCATGCGCTCATCCAGCACCACCAGCACCGTGTAAGCCGTGCCCAAATCCACGCCCACATGAACACAAGGCGGGAGTTGGTTCCAGCTTTGTGAGCTTCCCGGAAGCTCAACAGGCTTGCGCCCATTTAATTCACCGACCATGACCGCCTGGGCCGTGGTCAGAAACGCATCAAGTTCAGGATTCATAGCAGCGCCGGGTCAGGCCCTCAGCTCTTCTTTAACTTCATAATGCTGCGAGCGCGCATCAAACCGCGCCAGCAAAGCCCTGGCCTTTGGAGGAACAACGGCCACCTCATAATCTTCTCCGGCAAAAGCTCGCACCGCTTCCAGCGAGTCAAACCACATCAGGGTGATGAACTCTACCTCAGCGCCGAATTCCCGGCGAAAGAGATGGATACCTCGATAACCCGCAAACCCCCGGCTTTGAATCCCCGGAAAAATCTCGTTTTTCAGCAGCGACTCGTAAGCCTCAGCGTTTTGAGGCGTAGTCCAACCATGCCAAATGCGACTAATCATATCTTGAGCCTTCCCCAGGGCGTATCTCTAAAGTTATCCAATGTTTATACCCTCAATTTTTAACCTGATCCCCCCGGAATTTTCCAGGTGATTTTGCCGGCCTTGAACAGCAAAATCAAATAGTACACCGCGCTTGACAGCCGGTTCAGGGCCGTTATCAAATCAGAGCGGCTGATCTGCCCATCCGGCCCGGTAAAGGCGCTGGCCGCCGCCAACTCCACCTCTCGCACCTGGCAGCGCAGCAAATTGAGCTGCAGCAGCATCTCGTGGTCGTCGGGGCCGGGCGCTACATGGGGGATACCCAGGACGCGGTCGGGCCAATGGCTGGCCTCGCGAATCTCGGCCTCGCTCAACCCGGCCAGTTGTAACGGGGCCACCGGGCGCTCATGGTACTCGGCGCTGGTGATTTCCCGGCAGTAGGCCGAAAGGGTGGACAGGTAATCGCTTAAATCGGCCAGGTTAAAGCGGCGGGCCTGAGCAGCCGCCAGCAAAAAATGGGCGTGCAGCGTGTCCATGCGGCCCCGTAAGACAAAGCGCGGTGCGGTTTTGGGGGCAAAATGGGTGGCGTTAAGTTGGGCCATGTGAGCCGGTTTTTTAGTGACCGGTTGCCCGCAGACGGTACATACCGGCAGAGGCCCGCTCAGGTTGACCGGGAACTCGCCGGGTTTGTCCCAGGCCGGAGCCTGGAGGGGTGGAGGGGTGGAAGGATGGAAGGTTGAAGTTCCTGTCTCTTCCAGTCTTCCAATCTCCCAGGTTGATTTTTGGCCTATACCTCTACTGCTGCCTTCAACCTCACCTTCCAGCGAGATTGTAATTCCCCATTGATTCACAAAATCGCGGGCCGAAGGAGTCAAGCGCGCGCCAGGGGGAAACGGAGGGATGACCCCACGCCCGCCCTGCCACCACTCGCGCAGTTCAGCCTCGGTGATAACCGTCACTTTTGGGTCTCCCAATCGGCCGGGAAGGTTACATAAAATACTTTGGCAAAGCTGGGCGAGCCAAAGAAGATGTTGCTGCCCCTGGGAATGTAAATCACGTCGCCGGGGTTACCGATGACAGTCTGGTTTTCCAGCCGCACTTCCAACTGCCCATCAATGACAAAATCAATCTCGTCATAGTTGAGCGTCCAGGGAAAAGAGCCCTGGCCCCAGGTCATAAAACCGGCGGCCATGGGCGAGCCGTGCGCCGCCGTGATGACATCGGTGACGTGAATGTTCATCTCCGGCCGGTTAACGTTGAAGGCAAACGGCGTCAAACGCACCGAGTCGGCCCTGACATGCACCAGCCCTCGTCCGGGCCGGGCGCTTTTGCCGACTACCGGCGGCAGCGTATGACCACCGGAGCCGTCGCCCTCGCGGTGAATTTGAATCCCCAGGGCGCGGGCTACATCCAGCGCCTCCGGCGTAATCCGGTCATCCGGGGCTAACAGCAGGTAATGACCGCCCGGCTGCTCGGCCAGGCGGCGAATGTCGGCCGCCGTGAAGAATTGTCCCACGCTGATGCTCCTCTAAAAAGGAGCAGGGGTGCAGGGGTGCAGGGGAGATAAAATTCTCCTCTGCTCCCCTGCGCTCCCGCTCCCCTGCACTATTTTAGGAAGTGTGTCCGCCAAAGCTGCCCTTGCTGGATTGGGGCAGAATCATTTCAACATCGCCGTGGGGGCGCGGGATGACGTGAACCGAAACCAGCTCGCCCACGCGCTTGGCCGCCGCAGCCCCGGCGTCGGTGGCCGCTTTGACCGCACCCACATCGCCGCGCACCATGACGGTGACAAAGCCCCCGCCGATGTACTCGCTGCCGATGAGCTTGACGTTAGCGGCTTTGACCATAGCATCGGCGGCCTCAATCGCGCCGATGAGTCCTTTGGTTTCGACCATGCCCAGGGCTATCATTTGAATGTCTGCCATTGTAACTTTCTCCTTTGGTTGTGAAGATTCGGTAATATTTGTTGGTGCTGCGCTTACGTTTGGTACAGTGACCGGTGTTTGTTTAACTCGGACTCGTTTGGGTTTGGCCGCGCCGGCCTCTGCGGCTTCAGGTGGCGGCTTGTTACTGACCGTTGATTTTTTAGCAGGCATGCTTGATTTTACTCCGTTTCCACTTCAATCCCACCAACCCGACCGGCAATCAGATTGTATAGAGCCGCTACGATTAATCCGGCAATGAAGCCCACAATCCCATACATAATCTTAATACCCCGGAGCTTTCCCACCCAGCACCTCCTCAATCACCGCCCGGACGATGGCCTCCACGTCGGCCTGGCTGACCCCCCCTGGCC
>CAZDMM010000419.1:0-6703 GCA_964505845.1 uncultured Caldilineaceae bacterium | reverse complement strand
CGGGCCAGGGTGGCGCTGTCCACCTCCTGCATCGAGAAGGGCATGCTGCCCATAGCCTGGGCCACCCGCACTTTAGCTTGAAAATCGGGGCTGATGGCGTTGATGGTTTCGTAGGTGGAGCGGCCCAGGCACACGGCCATGGTCGAGCCGTCGCTCAGCACCCGCTCCAGGTAATGGGCAGCTAACTGCCCCAGCGGCTGCAAGGCGGGGGGACGGTGCGGCGCGAGGGTTTTGAGCACCAACGCCTCTTTCAGCCCAAAGGTCTGAACCAACTGTTTTTCCAGCTCCGGGCTGCGCTCGATGGGCCAACTGATGCTGATCTGTACCACGCCCTCGGCCCGCGCCTGCTTAAGCAAACGGTAAATCTTGACCCGCGACAGCCCCAACTGGGCAGCGATGTCGT
This sequence comes from uncultured Caldilineaceae bacterium, assembly GCA_964505845.1. Taxonomy (GTDB): domain Bacteria; phylum Chloroflexota; class Anaerolineae; order 4572-78; family J111; genus DSQQ01. The sequence goes on along the minus strand of CAZDMM010000419.1, from coordinate 6,300 downwards.
TTTGGGTCAATTCCTGGTCGTAATACATCCAGGCCACCTGGGCCAGTAAATCATGGTGACTGTTTTCGAGCATAAACCCCATCTGTGCAATTGCACGTTATTAATTACAATTGCACAGATAGAATATCATATTGTGGGGGAGTTGTCAAAAAAGATTTTATCTTCCGTTTGCCGCCAAAATTTTGCGATTTATAGGTATATTCTCCAGAAAATCGCGGCGTTGAACCTCATCGGCGATGAGGTTGGCTTTGCGCATGGTTTCGGTGTAGGCGGCGCGCAGATACCGTTGACCATCATCCATCTGGCCGACCGCAGCCAAAATCAGGCTGTGGCCGTAATAGATTTCTGCCGCCGTAATTTGGGGCGAGTGGAGGTAAGTCAGCCGCTCCAACTGGTGAACGGCCAGAACCGAGCTGTTGAAGGCGTCCTCAAACTCGCTCAGATGGTACAGGCTGCCGGCCCGCAGGTAATGGCCCAGGACTTCATCCTCAAAATAATCGCCCTCGCTGGAACGCTTGATGATCTCATTGCTCAGGCGGATGGCATAGGTAAAGTGACTCTCCCCGCCCAACTGCTGGTGATGAGCGGCCAGGGCCTCGTAGCTGCGCAGCAGGAGGGTGGTATCCTGGCGTTCCTGGGCCTGGCGCAAAGCCTGTTCCAGGTAAGTCCCGGCGGCGTCGCGCTGGCCTTTGACCATAAAGACCAACCCCAGCGAGATCAAAACAAAAATCTTGCCCCGCAGGTGATGGGCGCCGTTAAAAATGACCTGGGCCTGTTCATAATAATTCAAAGCCTGGTCGTAATTGCCCAGGTTGTACCAGGCGTTGCCCATATCATACAGATTCCAGCCGACCTGCAAGGTGGCCCCCAGCTTTTCGGAGATTTCTTTGGCCTCGCTGTAACGCTGCAAGGCGCGGGTGTAATCATTGACAAAGAGGGCCAGGCCGCCCATGCCCCACAGAGTCCAGGCTTCTTCCAGGCGATTGCCCGTTTCCCGGCAAATCGCCAACGCCTGCTCAAAGTAGAGGGCGGCCCGGTCGGGGTCGTGCAGGGTATCGGTGTAAATGTGGCCGATCAGTTCGGTCAGGCGGCCCTCACGCCGCCGGTCGCCCAACTCCTGGGCAATCATGAGGGCCTGGGCAGCGTAGGTCATGCTGTCGCTGTCCCGGCGAGTCCACAACACGCGGGCAATCTGCTCCAGGCTGTGCTGCTCGCCCAGCCGGTCGCTATGTTTTTGAGCCACCTCCAAAGCCTGGTGGGCCATTTCTTCGGCTTTGTTCAGCCGCCCCACCTGCCAGTAATAATTGGCCAGGCGCGACATCACCTCCACCCAGCGGGTCTGGTCGTTCAGGGCCTCGGCTACCTCCTGCATGGCTTCCAGGGCGTTTAGCTCACGGCCGCGCTCGCCCATCAAGCTCAGTACGTGGCGTTCCTGGTTGAGCAGGCTAAATCGCTCCACCAGGTTAGCCTGGAGGGCCTCGCCGTTTAAGTCTACGGCGATGTCTTCCAAAATTTCACGGGCCTGGCTAAAGTAATCCACCGCCTCGGCGTTGGCGTGGACTTGCCGGGCAATGGTTCCGGCCTGACGCAAATAGGGCACAGCCTTTTCGTCCAGCGCCCCGGCGATGAAATGGTGAGCCAGCACGGCCGGATGCTCGGCTGGTTTGTCGCCAGTCAGTTGGGTCATGGCCGCAGCCACCCGGCGATGAAACTGCCGGCGGCGCAAGGGGCGCAGTTCCTCGTACAGCGTTTCGCGGATAAAGGCATGCTCAAATTGGTAGTACACGTTGACATTCTGCGGGTTGGCTGCACCGCTCGCATCCACTATTTTTGAAACCTCAATCAACTGGTACAAAAAGGCTTCTTCGAAGGCGCGTTCAATGGTCTCTTCATCGTAAGGGCTGGCGGCGGCCAGCAGGTCAAGCGAAAAGTTGCGGCCAATGGTGGCGGCCAATTGCAGCAGTTCCAGGGTTGACTTTTTGATCCGCTTGAGCCGTCCCCCCAAAACCGATTTGACGCTGCCCGGCACATGCAGTTGAGCCGAGGGGCGCTGCTCCCAGTGACCCTCACGCAGCACAATCTGGCGGTCCAGGGCCATGCTTTTGATGACTTCTTCTACATAAAGCGGGTTGCCTTCGGTAATATCAAAAATGGCCTGGGCAAATTCGGCGCTGACCGGGTCGCCCAGCAGGGCCTCCAAAACCTGTTTGACGGCGCTTTGCGGCAGGCGGCGCAGTTGTATACGCTGCACCAGGTGGGTTGAGGCCAGGGCGGCAATGTGATGATTGATGGGGTTGGAGTAGCCTACGGCCACATCCCGGTACGCGCCCGCCAGCAGCAGCGAGGCGCCCTGGGCGTTGCGGGCCAGCGTTTCCAAAATGTCAAGGCTGCCCGGATCGGCAAAATGCAAATCATCCAGCAGCAGCAAGGTAGGACCCTCCTGGGCCATATTCAGGAAAAACTTACCGACCTGCTCCAATAACCGAGCGCGCTCAGCTTCTGAGTTTAAGGGCGGGTTAGGCGGGATATAACCCAGTTTATCCCCCAACTGTGGGGCTAATTTGACCACTTCCCCGGCGATGAAGCCGGGGGCATGGCGGCGCAGCGTTTCAACCGGCTGCTCGCTGACGTAGCTGCGCAGGGCGTTGGCAAAGAGGGCATAGGGGGCGCCGGCGTCCTCCTCGCGCGCCACCCCGCGCAGCACGTAACCATCGCGCAGGCCGGCGTACACTTGCAGTTCACGCAGCAGCCGGGTTTTGCCAATTCCGCTCTCGCCAGAAATCAACACCACCGGCTCCAGGCCCCCTTCGCCGCGCCGCACCAAATCCCAGCGCCGTTTCAGTTCGGCCAGCTCCACCTCGCGGCCAATCATTTTGCCCCGCGAGATGCGGTCGAGGATGGCCTGATGGGTATTATCGGTTTCCAGGCCCTGCAGCCGGAGCGAGTCAACCTGGGCCGGGGCTACCTCTTCTCTGACCGAGACCAAAATTGGGGCTAAAGCCTGGCGCACCTCGGCGGCGGTCTGATACCGTTCATTCACCTTTTTAGCCATCAATTTCAGGATAATGGCCTGTAGTTCGGGGCTGATATTGGGGTTATAGCGCTGGGGCGGCACCACCGGGGCATGGATGTGCTGCGAAATCACGGTCAGCGGGTCATCGCCAGAAAAAGGCAGCCGCCCGGTGAGCAATTCGTACATCATCACCCCCAGGGCGTACAAGTCGGCCCGGTGGTCGCCCGGCTCCCCCAGGGCCAGTTCCGGGGCCAGATATGAGGCGGTCCCGGCCACCAATCCCTCCTGCGTCAAACGAGATTGGCCCTGAATCCGGGCCAGGCCAAAGTCCATTACTTTAACCTGCCCGTCCGGGGTAATCATAACATTCTCTGGTTTCAGGTCTCGATGGATAACCTGGTGGCTATGCGAATACTCCAAGGCAGCCAGAACGCCGTCAATGATGGGCAAAGATTGGGTAAAGGGCATCAAATTGGGGGTAAAACTGTTGTCCAGCTCCCACAAATCCTGGCCGGGCACATACTCCAGCACCAGGTAGGGTTGTGCGCCCTGTTCGGCGTAATCATACAGGGTGACAATGTTGGGATGGTTCAAACGGGCCACCGAACGGGCTTCGCTGCGGAAGCGTTCTAGTTTATCGCCGGCCATGCCGCCGTCGGCGTGCAGCACCTTGAGAGCAACGGTGCGCTTGAGTTGCTCGTCCTCGGCCTTGTAAATGATGCCGGCCCCGCCCTGTCCCAACTGCTCAAGCAAGCGATAACGTCCGTGCAGCAGCACGCCAACGGTGATAGGCTGAACTGGGGATTGGTGTCTTTTGAACATAGTACCTTCTTCCTGGGGGCAGCGTTCACTGCCGGATTTTACCTCATGCGCCGGGTTGAGACAAGTAAGCCAAGCGTGGGGCAGCGCTGTTTTAGTCTCATCTGACTTTAAGCTAATTCTATAATATTTCTAATATAGTTAAGGTATATTAGTAAGCATAACGATAATGCAAGAACTCAGGTGACCTGGGCTTAAAAAGCGCCGGTCACCTGAGGGGTAACGTGAAAGATTGATTGTGAGGAGGAACAACGATGAGTTGGTCTCTTAAGTTGGGACGTATTTTTGGGATTGACATCAAAGTTCACCTGACTTTCTTGCTCATCCTGGTTTGGGGAGCGATTAATTATGGTGGAACAGCCGGCCCGCTGTATGGTGTGGTGGTAACGCTGGCGCTTTTTACGCTGGTCTTGCTGCATGAATTGGGGCATAGTGTAGCGGCGCTTGGTTTTGGAATTCCGGTCAAAGATATTACACTGCTGCCTATTGGCGGGCTGGCCCGCCTGGAGCGCATGCCGGAGAAACCGGTGCAAGAGTTAATTGTAGCGATTGCCGGGCCGCTGGTTAACGTGGTTTTAGGCGCGGCCCTGGCCCCGCTGGTGGTTGTGCTGGCCGGCATCCGGGGCGAGAGCATCTCACTAACCATGTTAACGGAGCCGGGGCTGCTGGGGTTACTCTTTTTCTTATTTACGGCCAATATTTCGCTGGCGATTTTTAACATGCTGCCCGCTTTTCCCCTGGATGGCGGGCGGGTGCTGCGGGCCGGGCTGGGCTTCTTTACCGATTATCAGCGGGCCACCCAAATTGCTGCTACCACCGGCCGCATGCTGGCGGTGGGCCTGGGATTGTTGAGCATCTTTACCGGCCAACTCATGCTCACCTTGATTGCCCTGTTCATCTTCTTTGTCGGGGGGCAAGAAGCGCAGGCGGTTGAAGCACGGAGCGTGCTGCGAGGGGTGCGGGTGGCCCAGGCCCTGCCCAGAAACACGGTTGCTCTTTCACCCCATGCCACCGTCGGCCAGGTAGCTTCACTCATGTTGACCAGCAGGCAGCCCGATTTTGCGGTGCTCGATCCACAGACCGGGCAGTTGTTGGGGGTGGCGACGGGACGCAGCGTGACTCAAGCGATGGAGCAGGGTCAGTGGCGCCAACACATCAGCGATATTATGCAGCAGTCTCGCCAGGTGCCTACCATCGCCTTAAACGCTACTCTGGCTGAAGCCCAGGATAAGCTGGCCCAACATTCCACCCGGGTTGCGGCCGTGTATGAGGGCCTGCACTTCCGAGGGTTGATTAGCATAGATGATATTTACCGGGTATTCAGCTTTTTCTCCCAAAGCGGCCTCCACCAGCGGCGGGTAAGCTGGGCCGGTTGACATTTTGACCTGTTTCTGGGGCCGCACCCCAGAGTGCGGCCCATTTTTTTGGGGAATCAGCCAACAAAGTCTAAAATTGTTTGTCGCCCGGCGGGAGTGGGGCTATAATGCTTACAGCATGGCGCAGCCGTGGGCTGAATGGAGTCTGTGATGAGCGAAGAAACGAGCCTGACCATCCCCCCCTTCCCCGGCCTGGATCCTTACCTGGAAGCGCCCGACATCTGGCCGGATTTTCATGACCGGTTGGCAAGCACCCTGAGCGCCATCCTGAATACTTTACTGCCCGCGCCCTATTATGCCCGCCTGCAAAAACGGCCAGAACTGGGGGTGATTATATGGGTGGCGGCGTGATCCACCGCATCGTGCCCAACGTGTCGGTGCTGCGCTATCCCCAGGCCAGGCCACCCGGCAGCCGGCTGCGAGAAGCCGGCCCGGCCGTGCTTGACCTGCCCCGCACCGAAGCCACCGCCGGCGTTGAAGTGCGGATTCACACCGACCCCATCCAGCATCACTTTGTTGAAATCCTCGACTTGGATTTGCTGCACTCCGGGCAGCGCCTTGTGCCCTACCCTGAGATGGAGGCCGCGCTCGACCCGCCGGCCCCCGATTACCTGGTGCTGCTCAACCGCAGTCGCCTGCGCCAGGACTTGTGGATGGATTACACCCTTTACCCGGTGCGGTTGACCGAACCCCTACCCTGTATCCCGGTTCCACTGGCCGGCGCCGCCCCCGATGTACTGCTGGATTTACAGGTGGCCTTCAATCGAGTTTACCGGGAAGGGCCGTATCTGCGGGCGCTTGACGATACCCAACCGCCTGAACCGCCGCTCAGTGAGGCCGATGCCGCCTGGGCCGAGGGACGGCTGCGCTTAGCCGGTCTACTCCTATGACCCTTGAACTCTCTCCCTATGACCAGGAGCTACTCTCTGGCCGGCGCGGCCCGGCGGCCAAAATGGCCATGTCCATCATTGTGCGTATGGCCGAGTTTCACGGTGCGGAACGGCTGCTCAGCATCGAGCAGGCCCACATTGACAGCTCCATCTACATGGGTGAGGCCGGGCTGGAATTTGCCGAGCGGCTGGCCGGTTTGGG
>CAZDMM010000418.1:0-6712 GCA_964505845.1 uncultured Caldilineaceae bacterium | reverse complement strand
CTCTTATGTTGAACTTCAGGAGGTCGCCACCCGCGCCCAGATTCAACTCCTGGCCGACTACACCGAATGTCCCCCAGAGAAAGCCAGGCTGGAAGCATTGGCCGGCGACGACTCGGCCAGCGTGGCTCGTTATCGTGAGCAGGTCCTGACCAAACGGCTGTCGCTGTTGGACCTGCTGGAGATGTACCCGGCCTGCACGCTGCCCTTCAGCATCTATCTGGAACTGTTGCCCCCCTTGCGCCCGCGTTACTACTCCATCTCCTCCTCACCCCTGGCCCAGCCCAGGCAGTGCAGCCTGACCGTCGGCGTGGTCAACGCCCCTGCCCGCTCCGGGCAGGGGATGTATGAGGGGATTTGCTCGAACTATCTGCGCCAACAGGCCGAAGGGGCCCTCATTTCCGGCTTTGTACGCGATCCCAACTCGCCCTTCCGCCTCCCCGCCGACCCCAAAACCCCGCTGATTATGGTTGGACCGGGCACGGGCCTGGCCCCGTTCCGCGGCTTTCTGCAAGAACGGGCGAGCCTGCAAGCGCAGGGGCAGGCTATCGGCCCGTCGCTGCTGTTCTTTGGCTGCCGCCATCCAGAGCAGGATTTCATCTATGAGGATGAGTTGCGCGCTTTCGAGGCGCAAGGCGTGACCCGGCTGGAAGTGGCCTTCTCGCGCCAGGACGGACAGCCCAAGACCTATGTCCAGGCGTTGATTCTCAAATGTCAGGACGAGGTCTGGCAGCTCATCGAGGCCGGGGCGGTCATCTACGTCTGCGGGGATGCCAGCAAGATGGCCCCCGATGTCCGGGCCGCCTTTGGCAGCATCTACCGGATCAAGAGCGGGGCCGATGAGCCCCAGGCCGAAACCTGGCTGACCGAGCTATCAGCCCAGCAGCGCTACCTGACCGACGTCTGGGCTTCCAGTTGAGCAAGAGCTAACTACTTCGAAGACACTTTCAATCTGGGGGAAAAGGTGCAAATCGGCAGCATCGCCACCCGCATCGAGGGCGTTGTCGAGAGCATCAGCATGCGCACTACGGCCATCCGCGCGCCTGGAGGTGAGCTTTACGTGGCGCCTCACGGCGAAATCCGTATTGTCCGTAATTTTAGCCGAGGCGAGTTTGCCGCCACCAGCCTAAAGCTGAAGATTGCGGTGGCAGACCTGGGCCGTACTTTGTCTTGCCTCAATGATTTAGGCCGGGAAGCCGTCGCCCTGCTGCCAAACTTATTAGAGCCGTGGCAGGTCATCAGCGCGTCTGGGGCCATCGGCCAACACGCCGAGCTAACCTTGCTGGCCAAGGCCAGCTTTGGTCAGCAGGAGCAGGTGCGCCTTGACCTTATGGCCCTGACCCAGGAACGACTGGCTGAAGCCGGGATTACCCTGGTGGATTGAGGAATAAGCAAGGCAATACTTATATAAACAGATCACTAATAATGATGCGGGTTGGCAAAATTAAAGTTGTCCTTTACAATCCGAGCAGGTTTTAGGATACTCAGGGTAGACCGTGTCCGATCCGCTGCTGACCACAAAGCTCTACATTCCCTACCAACGCGCCACCCAGCGCCTTGTTTCGCGGCCTCATTTGGTGGCGCGCCTGAATGAGGCGCTGAGTGACCGGCTGACCCTTGTCTCCGCCCCGGCCGGTTTTGGCAAGACTACCCTGCTGAGTGAATGGATCCCTCACAGCCACCATTGTGTGGCCTGGGTATCGTTGGATGCCGGGGATAATGACCCCATCCGCTTCTGGACCTACAGCCTCGCCGCCCTGCAAATGTTGTAACCCGACCTGGGCCTATGCACCTGATTCTCACCAGCCGGGCCGACCCACCTCTTCCTCTCGCTCGGCTGCGCGCCCGCCGTCATCTGAGCGAAATTCGCGCCGCCGATTTGCGTTTTACCCCTGCTGAGGCCGCCGCCTTCCTGAATGAGGGCAGGCTGCAGCAAGCATTGCAGCTTTGTCAGGACGGGCTGGAGTTGGTCGCCCGGCACAAATGGCATAATTTCCCGGCGGTCGGCTTTCTGTATGTGGCTTTCGGCGATTTGTTACGTGAGTGAAACGAGTTGAGTATGGCAGGCGAATACCTGGAAAAAGGGATCGCCTCCCTGACCGCCACATGGGGGGGTGCTGATGAACGCCAACAAATCGCTCCACTCAGGTCTGGGCGATATGCGGCTGCCCCTGATTCCCTACAACATCGTTGAGTTACTCCTGGAACAGCCGGTAACAGATTTCCCGGCCAGCCCTAAAGGCGTTCTGGATGTGCCAGGGGAGGAATGGGGTCCAGCCGTATCGTTGGCGACTCCCCTTCTTCGATTTGCCAGGAAACCACGCAGTTCCCCTAGGGCGGTGGTGATCGCTTTGGAAGCAGACGACAAGACTGCCTGGGTGCGGACAGGCCAGGTTTACGAGCGGCTGACGCTCAAGCTGACGTCATTGAACATCAAATCGGCTTTTTTGAACCAGCCCCTTGAAGTGGCCGAGCTGCGCTCGCAGTTTCAAAATGAGATGGGGTTGGGCGCGTCTTCGCCGCAATTGCTGGTCCGTTTCGGCTATGCCGAGCCAATGCCGCGGTCGCTCCGCCGCCCGGTAGAACAGGTAATTATATCGTCCGAGAGGAATCAAGCATGAAAATGCAATCGAATACACTGGTCAAGGTTTATGCGGCAGCGATCGGGGTGATGGTTCCGCTGGTTGCAGCCGCCTTTTTTACCCCACCCGACTTTCCCATGCTGCTGCGACAAATACTCTTGTGCGCCTGGGGCGTTGGAGCGACGCTGATCGCCGAACGGCTGCTCTTCAGCCGGACCTGGCGGCAGGCCTGGCAGACCGTGGGTTTTGTCCCGGTGCGGCTATCGGCGGCGGTGGTTGCCCTACTGGTCAGTTTGCCCATGTGGTTCTTTTTGCCGCTCCTGGCGTGGCTCCAGAACACGCCGATCCAGCTTCAGCCCGACTGGCCGGCGCTGTTGCTAGGTGTAATCCTGGTCAACGGCATCACCGAAGAAGTCCTCCACCGTAGTTTTGTCTTTGGTCATCTTCAACAGGAATATTCGTTTGTCCGGGCGGCGATACTCTCGGCCCTGCTTTTTGCCGCGCAGCATCTCTACCTGGTTTTCAGCATCGGCTGGACAGCCGGTCTGGCCTCGGTGATATTGGCGGCGCTGCTCACTTTTCCGCTGGCCTACAGCTATGCCCGCGGCGGCAATTCGTTGGGCGGCCCGGCCATCCTGCACACCAGTTCAAATGCGCCGATGATCATCCTGGCCCTGCCGCCAAGTTTTGTGGCCTCGGTGCTGGTCCCCTATATGGGCGTGGTGCTGGTTTCGATTTATCTGGTCTTTGTCTTGTACCAATTTCCGGCCAGGCCGGCCGTGAAAGCGATGATACAGTGACGACATTTCGAAGGCAAGGTATGAATGTCTTAACTATCGCCAACAATCACAGCAGCACCTTACGCAGAGGATTTCATAATGCTGTCAACACTTTCGAATATGGCGAAACGCTATGCTTTACCAACCTTTTTTATCCTGACGTATGCCTTGTCGTGGTGCATCGTTCCCTGGGCAGGGCCTTCGCTGCTGCCCTGGGGGCCGGCCCTGGCCGCCATTATTATGGTAGTCCTTACGGATGGCCGGCCTGGCTTGAAAACCTGGCTGGGTCAGATCGGACGCTGGCGGGTGGGCTTCGCCTGGTACCTTCTGGCTTTGAGTTTGCCTCTATTCATCAGCCTGGGCGCGGCCTGGCTCAATGTGCTGTTCGGGGCGGCCATTGGCCCACTCGATCCCTGGTATAATTTTTTGCTGCTGGTTCCGCTGTTCCTCATCATTGGCGGGGAATGGGAAGAACCGGGGTGGACGGGGTATGCCCTGCCTCAACTGCAAACGGGGCGTTCGGCGCTCGCGGCCAGCCTTATCCTGTCTCTATTTCGGGTGGGCTGGCATTTGCCGCTTTTTCTGTATGGGAGTATTCCCGGCTCAGACATCTTGTTTATCATTGCGGCCCAAATTGTCATCACCTGGCTATACAACTCGACCGGGCGCAGCGCCCTCATCGTTATGGCGCTCCACCTGATGATGAATGTTAGCGGGGAGTTCTTCGCGCCTCTGTTTTCCGGGGAAGCTGCCGTAAATTTCGCCTGGTTGAAAGCAGCTCTCTTTAGTATCGTCACCATCAGCGTCATTATTTGGGCCGGGCCAACTCACCTATCCCGAAGGTCGTTGGCTCAGCCAGAGGCGGTGAGTGAGCCAGAGGTTGGCATCTAAAATCGGGTATGAGGATCCACTGACCCACCTGATTGGCCTGGGGCTGGCCTTGCCGGTCTTCCTGGTGACGATCGTGATCTGGTCGCCAGGGGCATGGCGGCGGGTAAGGCGTAAGGCAACCTCCCTCACCTCGCTAGAGCGGTGGGAGCGCACCCTGGCGGGTGGGCTGAGCGTCGTCAACCTGATGGTGGTGGGGTCAGTCTTCTCTGTTTTGCTGGGCGATGAGGTGGCCATGTAGTTTGGATACCCCGCTGGTCTGGCCATCGCCAGCATCTTAACGCCGGTCAGTAGTGTGGGGGCGCTTGTGGTGCTGGCCTGTAGCGCCGGAGCCTGGTGGCAGCGGGCCTGGGGCATCGGGGGCCGGCTGCATTATACCCTGGTGGTGGCAGCCGTGTGGTACTTTGTCTGGTATCTCAACGAGGTCAATCTGTTGGTATAGAGGGAACTATCCCCGTGGATGTTCGGCTTTACAGCTCTCGAATTGTGGCCCGGAAGCCGGTTATTTAATTCCCCATTTGCTTGACTGTTCATAACCGCAGCTATCTATGAGATAATTCTGCGGTTATTTTTATTTCGACGGGTGGATCTCGGCTATTTAGGCAAGTGTTTTAGCAAATCGGCCAGCAACCCGGCCGAATCCCGTAAAGATGTGGCTAGGCCGCCGCTCTGCCGGCAACTGTAGCAAAGCACTGGAGTATTAGCGCCACTTCCCGGAACCGCCATTGGCTCACCGCAGCTCGCGCAAGGGGTTAAATCGCCGACTACCAACCACTGCCTTTTGTCTGCGATCAAGTCTGCCGGGGATAACACCGGGATAAAGCTCACTGCATCCTCGGGACAGGCTATAGCACAAATCCCGCAATCCAGGCAAATTGCTGGTATGAAAGAGATTCCGAAACGGTCAGCATCAGCTACGAAATCCAGGGCTTCAGTGGGACAGAAGCGGGCGCACAAGCGGCAGGCAGAACAAGCATTACCATCAATTTGGACAGAGGCAAAAGGAAGCCCGGCTGCTTCCACCGGCTGCTCGACCGGCTCGCCGAGATGAGCAAGTTGCTGGCGCAGTCGCTGGCGCGAGGCAGGCAGATGATGGGGTAAACGTTGGCTCACCGGCACAGGTCCCGAGGTGGGGGGCGGTGAAGAAGGATCAGTTTGTGGTTCTGCTGGTTGAGCGGCTTTTCCCAGGATGCTAAAGAGGCCTCGACGTGATAACTTGGGTTGGTTGCCCTCCAATAACGGCTTCGGACTGGTCTCTGCTGCTACCAAGTCCGGCTGGCTCAAGCGAGTGTGGATAACGGGGGGGCGACCAAAAGCCTGGAGCAGGCGATTAGCGGCGGCAGCAGTATGGGCAATAAATGGCTGTACAGGCCCGATAGGGCACCCGGCGCAAGGGGTATCATCCAGCCAAAGCTCGCGCTGACCGTTGTGACTGAGGTCAATCAGATGAGAAAGCGAGAGTGCTGCCAGGCAGCATTGATGACGGACCACTGCCGCCACCGGCCCAACAGTCACAGCCGGATCAGGATGCTGCGAACAGACTATAGCCAGCGGAGCATCGGGCAAATTGGAGATCGTCTGAGCCAGCTTGACCTCTGCCGGATCAGACTGTCTAAAAACATCGGTGGGGCAAGCATGCAGGCATAACCCGCAGCGAATACACACCTCATCATCAAGCCGGGGCAGCAAGGGGCCATGAGGTGAGCGGTCATTCTGGTGATGCAGCGTAATAGCCTGGGTCGGACAGGCTTGGGCGCAGCGATGACAGCCGGCAGCTTTATGCCGGGCATTCAAGCATTGTTCGACTTGTATTGAGATGGGCTGATCACCGAATTGGGGCGAGGGAAGCATGTGAATCCTAAGCTGAAACTAAAACGTCATCAATCCAGGTCAACGCCGCCATGGTGGTCGGAAAGCCCAGGGTGGGGATCGCCAGGAGCGCTACCTACCGGATTTCCTCGGCGCTGACGCCCAGTTCGATTAGTTTACGGACATGGGCGTGTACCGCTCCTTCTCTCTGCCCCCCAAGAGCCGGGCCTTGGTCAAGGCCCGGCTCTTTTCATCCAGCGGCCCGGCGTGAACGGCTGCGCCGAGTTGGTCATAAGCCTGCCAAATATCAGGATATTTTTGCTGAAACTCAAGGTAGGACTGCGGCAGTTGGCTCATTTTTGTCTCCTCAATGATTGTTTTCAATTTGGGCCAAAGGAATCTCGGCCAGGACTAACTCAAGAAAATTGGTCATTGGTACACCTATTGCCTCATCCATATGACGGTAATACCGTGCTCCGGCGCAGGAGCGGCACAGGATTGAACCGTCCCGGACCACTTCCCGCTCGTTGATAATCTCCTCGCCGCACACATCGCAGTTAACCCGATAACCGTCTTTGCTCAGGATTTTTTCCAGGGATATGGTCAGGGTTACTTCTCGAATTTCTAGCAGTTCAGCATCGGGCATACGCTGGTAGC
>CAZDMM010000417.1:0-6734 GCA_964505845.1 uncultured Caldilineaceae bacterium | reverse complement strand
ATCTGTGTTGTCCGTGTTTATCCGTGAGCAATGTAAAATCTGTCAGTCAATCAGGCCTACCGTCGAGAACGCTGAGTTCGCCAAGATTTTTAATAAATTCTTCGCGTTCTTCCCCTGGCACTTGCCGCGCCAGGGGCAAGTGTGCCTCCTCTGCGGTTAAGAATATCTTCTGGGCAAAAGGTGCAACTTGGGTTAAAAAAGAAACCCACCTTCTTGGAAGAAGGTGGGTTTCTGTTTGTGCTGTCTGGAGCCCACGACCAGACTTGAACTGGTGACCTACGCCTTACCAAGGCGTTGCTCTACCGACTGAGCTACGTGGGCAATCTCTAATTACCAATTAACCCCTCACAATTAGGTCAATAGTAATTGGTTATTGGTAATTAGTCGGGGCGGACGGATTTGAACCGTCGACCTCTTGAACCCCATTCAAGCACGCTACCGGACTGCGCCACGCCCCGTGAATATTTAGAGATTGGTAATTGGAGATTGGAGATTGAAAATTATTAATCTCTAATCTCCAATCTCTCATTTCAGTCGGGATGGGCAGATTTGAACTGCCGGCCTCTTCGTCCCGAACGAAGCGCGCTACCGGGCTGCGCTACATCCCGCTGTTTTTTAAGTACGGCTGACAGAAACAAAATTATAGCACTTGGGGAGATTAGTGTCAAAATTGGGCGGATTAAGTTGGCCCGCTCTGCTACAAACCTGCCCCGTCATTCTGGTTGTACATGGCTTTCATTTCGTCATAAACTCGGCTCACCCCGGCCCGGATGCGCTTCTCGATGATTGATTTTTCGCCTTGCCGGTACGGAAAGAAATCGAGCATCTGGCTGATAACCACGGCCGCTTCCGCTTTGCTGCGCCCACCCTTAAACTGGCTGCGCACTTTAGAACGCATGGCCCGGATATATTCAGAAACCGGCTCGCTGGCTTCGACATTGCACAAAGGGCCATGCCCCGGCACAATTTGGGCGTATTTTTGCTTGCGCAGCCAGCGCAGTTTGCTCAACCACTCCTCGCTGTTGCACTGGCCCAAAGCCGGGTGTTCATCCACCACCACCAAATCGCCGGTAAAGAGTATCCGCTCTTTGGGCAGGAATAGTCCGCTGGTGGCCGGGGTGTGCCCGCCCAGGTACATGAAATGCAGTTCACGGCCACCCTTTTCCATCACCAGTTTGCCGGTAAAGCACAACTCCGGTTTGATGATTTTAACCAAATCGAGCTGCTTTTGGACATCAGGGCGCTTTTTGAACAGGTTTTTGGTCCGCTCGATGAAGGTATCTTTGTAATTCATCATCTCTTTCCAGGCAAACTCATGCGCCAGCACCGGTGCATCAAAGTACTGGTTGCCCATCACGTGCGCCCGGTGATGGTCGGTATTGAATACGTACAGCACCTTGTCTGTCAGCTTATGGATAGTTTCGGCCCAATGCCGGGCCTCCTCAGGGATGATGGGGGTATCAATAACGATCGCGCCCTCGTTGGTTAAGACACAGCCCACATTGGCCCCTTCATAATCAAGCTCTACAAATACTTTGTCAGCAATTTCTTGCAGCATATTTAATGACTGCCTCCTGGCAACTTGGCCTAGTTTAGCACAAACAGGGCTGAGAATCAAGCCCAAATTTAATAAAATCCATAAATAGCTCAAAGTAAATTTTTCTCTGGTTGCCAAACTGAGTTTGGCAACCAGAGATAATCCATAAATAGCTCAAAGTAAACTTTTGAGGTATAATAAATAAAATAGTTACAATTTATGTTAAACTTTCGCCTTGTCGAAAGTGGCGTCCGCCCCAAAATCTCAGGTAACGTACCCGCCGGATGCCGCTTTTTTTTGTGTAAAGCGCACCTTCCCAGAAGCTAAAGAGCTTCCGGGAAGGTGGTCGCCAAGTTTTTTGTAATTTTGCAGTATGGAGTTTTGGCATGGAAATCGGAACCGTCAAACACGTTGACATTGAAGCTGAAATGAGAGTAGCCTACCTGGATTACGCCATGAGCGTCATCGTCTCGCGGGCGCTGCCCGACGCCCGCGACGGCCTCAAGCCGGTGCATCGCCGCATTTTGTATGCTATGCATGATATGGGCATTCGCCACAATACGCCCTACCGTAAAAGCGCCCGCGTGGTCGGCGATGTGCTGGGTAAATATCACCCCCACGGCGACGCGGCCGTGTATGACGCTATGGTGCGCATGGCCCAGGACTTCTCTATGCGTTACCCGCTGATTGACGGGCAAGGCAACTTTGGCAGCATTGACGGCGACAGCCCCGCCGCCATGCGCTACACCGAAGCCCGGCTGGCCCGCATTGCCCAGGAGATGCTGGCCGATATTGACAAAAACACCATTGACTTTACCGACAACTTTGATGGCAGCCTGCAAGAGCCAGAAGTGCTGCCGGCCCGGCTGCCCAATTTGCTCCTCAACGGCACTTCCGGGATTGCCGTCGGCATGGCCACCAATATCCCGCCCCACAATCTGGCCGAATTGTGCGACGCCGTTAGCTATGTGATTGACCACTATCACGCGGTTGACGACATCACGGTGGAAGATTTGATGCAGTTTATCAAAGGGCCAGATTTCCCCACCGGGGCCACACTGATGGGCCAGGAAGGTCTGGTAAACGCCTACGCCACCGGCAAAGGCCGGGTGACGATGCGCGGCATCGCCCGGATCGAAGAGATGAAGGGCAACCGCCACCGCATCGTTGTCACCGAGTTGCCCTTTCAGGTTAACAAAGCCGCCCTGATCGAGCGCATCGCCGAACTGGTGCGGGAGGAAAAACTCAAGGACATCTCCGACTTGCGGGACGAATCGGACCGCGATGGTCTCACCATCGTGATTGAACTCAAACGGGGCGCGCAGCCTAAAAAGGTATTGAATCAACTGTACAAATACACCACCCTGCAATCCACTTTCAGCATCAACATGCTGGCTTTGCTGGATGGCGAGCCGCGCCTGCTGCCGCTCAAACGAGCCTTGACCGCCTACATTGAGCATCGCCGCACCGTTATCACCCGCCGCACCGAGTTTGACCTGGACAAGGCCCGCCAGCGCGCCCACATTTTGGAAGGGCTGCGCATCGCTTTGGGCAACATGGACGCCATTATCCAAACCATCCGCCAGAGCAAAGACGCCGAAACCGCCCGCGAGGGCTTGATGCAGAAATTCGGCTTGAGCCAGGTGCAAGCCCAGGCCATTTTAGACATGCAACTGCGCCGCCTGGCCGCCCTGGAACGCCAAAAAATCGAGGAGGAGTACCAGGAACTTCTCAAAACCATCAACCACCTGGAAGATTTGCTGGCCCATCCGCACAAGATTCTGGGTGTTATCAAAGATGACCTGCAAGAGCTAAAAGAAAGCTACGGCGACGAGCGCCGCACCCGCATCCTGGTGGATGTCAACGAGAATTTCCACGAAGAAGATTTGGTGAAAGATGAGGAGGTGCTCATCTCTATCACCGAGCGCGGCTACATCAAGCGTGTGCCCAGCAAAACCTATCGCACCCAGGGACGGGGTGGGCGCGGCGTGACCGGCATGACCACCCGCGAGGAGGATGTGGTGGAGTTCCTCTTCGCCGCCAGCACCCTCGATACGATTCTTTACTTTACCGACAAGGGCAAGGTTTACTCCGAAAAAGCCTACCAGATTCCCGACGCCAACCGCACCGCCAAAGGCGTCTCCATTGCCAATTTGATTAACCTGGCCCCTGGCGAAAAAATTACGGCGGCGGTGGCTGTCCCCAATTTTAACCAGGCCGAATACCTGATTATGCTAACCCGCAAAGGCCGCATCAAGCGCACCGATTTGAGCGAGTTTGCCTCGGTGCGGCCCAGCGGCTTGATTGCCTTGACCCTGGAAGGGGATGACGAGCTGGGCTGGGTGAAGCTGACCAACGGCCAAAACGAAATTGTGATTGTCTCGCGCAGCGGCCAGGCCATCCGCTTTGCTGAAAATGAGGTGCGCGCCATGGGGCGCACGGCGGCGGGGGTCGGCGCGATGCGGCTGCGCCCCAAAGATGAAATCCGGGGCATGGATGTGGTTGACCCCCAGGCCGATTTGCTGGTAGTAACCGAAAAAGGCTTTGCCAAGCGCACTCCATTGGAAGAGTACGCCCTCCAGGGGCGCAACGGCACGGGGGTGCGCACCCTGGCCAAAGATTTGACCAAAACCGGCGGCGTGCTCACCGCCCACGTGGTTTCCGACAAAGGCGATTTGACCCTGATTTCCAAGGAAGGCATGATGCTGCGAGTGGCGATCAAACATATCTCCAAGCAGGGCCGGGCCACCCAGGGCGTCCGGGTGATGTCGCCCAAAAAGGATGACGTAGTGGCCTCGGTGGCGGTGCTGGCCCCCAAAGCCAAAGAGGTGGACGCCGACGAGGAGCCGAATTTGGCCGCCGCTTCCGTGCCGGATACAAGTTCGTTGGCTCTGCCGGAAGCCGGGTCGAAGACGCAGGTGAATGGGCGCTGATGCACAGTTAGCGCCAGGCTGGAAGCCATCACGCTGAGAGAGCGAAGCCCTCACAGGCTAAAACTTAGCTCGCAGAGCTTTACCCTCTGAGTGCGGCGGCTTCAGCCCCGCACCTTACTTGGACAGGATTTACAAGATCAAAAACACTTAAATAATCCTGTAAATCTTGTTAATCCTGTCAAAAATCTGCTATTCCCGATAATGTTTAAACTTTAGATTGATATGGTACTGCGAATTTAAGCAAACGGCAAATCATCTTCTTGTGCATCCTTACCCCGTAAGGTAAAATCGAGGTTATGGTGGAAAGAATAATTGTCCTCAGCACGGTTCGGTTTACCGAAGCGCAGTTGCACAAACTGCGGGCCGTATCGCCGCGCCTGGAGGTGCAGCAGTGGACGGACGCCACCGTTGAGGAGCTGCCGGAAACGCTGCGCCGGCAGGTGGAAATTCTGTACGGTTCCGGCCCGGCGGCAGAAGAAGGCCATCGCTTGCCGCAGTTGAAATGGATACAGGCTCACAGCGCCGGGGTTGACTTTTTGCTAGATAAACCAATCTGGCGCAGCCGGGTTTTGCTGACCCACCTGAGCGGAGTTCACCCCGTGCCCATTGCCGAGCGGGCCTTGACGCTGATGCTGGCCCTGGCCCGCAATCTGCCGCTGATGCTGCGCTTGCAGCGGCGGGCGGAGTGGCCCGAAGATCGCTGGAAACTTTTTGCCCTGCCCGAACTGCGCGGCAGCACCTTAGGCATTGTAGGTTACGGGGCCATTGGCCGTGAGTTGGCGCGCCAGGCCCAGGCATTGGGGCTGAGGGTGCTGGCGGCCAACCGCTCCGGGCTGCGCCAACCGGATAACGGTTTCCGTGAGCCGGGTACGGGCGATCCCCAGGCCGCCATTCCAGAAGTTATCTACCCCGTAGCTAACCTGCCCGATATGTTGCCCCGGTGTGATTATGTAGTGGCGCTGCTGCCGGGCACGCCAGCCACGCGCCACCTGTTCAACGCCGACCTGTTCGCCTTGATGAAACCTTCGGCCTATTTCTTTAACTTTGGGCGCGGTGCGGTGGTAGATGAGGCTGCTCTGGTTGAAGCCTTGCAGCGCGGGGTAATCGCCGGGGCAGGGCTGGATGTGTTTGAAGTGGAACCCCTGCCGCCGGAGAGTCCGCTGTGGCGGATGGACAACGTCATTATTTCACCTCACGTGGGGGGCTTTAGCCCCCAGTACGATGAGCGGGCCAGCGACTTGTTTGCCGAAAATCTGCGGCGCTACCTGGCCGGTGAAGCCCTGTTAAATCTGGTTGAAAGAGAGCGCGGCTATTGATTAAAGGAATTATCTTTGACCTGGGCAGCACCCTCATCCGTTTTAACGGCGATTGGCAGGCTGTGGTGCGTGAGGGCGCGGAAGCCATGGCCGACTGGTATCTGAAGAAGAAGCATATCAAGCTGGATGGTGTGGCTTTGATTGAGGCTTTTCTTGAGGCGCGGGCGGCCGGTCGAGTGCTGGCCGAAGAAACCCACACCGAAGTTCTGGCCCAGGAGAGTCTGCGCCAGGCCCTGCGGAAGATTGGCGCGCCGGCGGCGGCGGAAGCCCTGGTCGAGGCGGCCATCAAAATCTACTTTGCCCCGGAGGAGGCGGCCTACCAGACCTACCCCGATGCCCCAGAAACGCTCAAGCAATTGCAAAGTCATGGCTATCGCCTGGGGTTGTATTCCAACGCCACCGATGACAAGCTGGTGCAGCGGCTGGTCAATCAGGCTTACCTGCGCCCGTTTCTCTCGCCCACCTTTAGTTCGGCGGGCTGGGGCTGGCGCAAGCCCAAACGGGAGCCGTTTGATTTGATCGCCCGGCGCTGGGGGCTATCGCCGGAGCAAATTGTTGTGGTGGGCGACACCCTCAACGCCGACATCCTGGGAGCGCACAACGCCGGGATGCGTGGCATTCTGGTCACGATGGATGAGTCACCCTCCAATGAGCAGCATCGCCACATCCAGCCGGCCGCCGTCGCCGCAAGTTTATCGGCTGTGCCGGAGATTATCAAAACGTTGAGCGTTGAACGTTCAACGTTTAACGTTTAAGGTTATGACCCATCGTTATACCGTCCGTAAAATTCATATGCTGCCGCTGGCTAAGTTTGGCTGCCTGTTGGGCGGGCTGGCGATGCTGCTGCCTGGAGTCATCTGCGCCTTCGCGGGATTGCAAATCGTGTCTACCCTGCGCCTCTTGCTTGACCAGTGGCAAAGCTCCCAGGTGGATTTGCTGGGCCTGGGC
>CAZDMM010000416.1:0-6783 GCA_964505845.1 uncultured Caldilineaceae bacterium | reverse complement strand
GATGTGGAGTTTCAAATGCGGCCGCAGTATTTTTGCTTCAACCCCAAAGGCAACCTGGTGGAACAGAAGCTGATTGATGAGAAGATTATTGTAGAGTAGCAGATTTTTGACAGGATTAACAAGTAACAGGATTATTTAAGTGTTTTTGATCTTGTAAATCCTGTCCAAGTATTATTTTCGACAATTTTTTTACGTAAAAATCAAAGCCCGGTGAGTTGCCGGGCTTTTGTTTTATGGCAGCGTTTGATGGTATACTCAGTAGATCCAAATTCGGGAGTGACAAAGCTATGCTTTGTCACTCCCGAAGCGGAAATTTTGGATCTACTGATACTGGCGAGTGAAGCCGGGAGCAGCCCCAATGCTTACGCATCCCTATGCGTCAGCAGGCGGCTCTGCTTGACAAAGTTACTTGACATAGTCATAATTAGAAGGGTTGATAAAGTGAGTTTAGCAGCATGACTCAAAATACATCGCTTGAACACATCTCTCAGGTTCCTCCCTTGTTACAAACCCGCTGGTTTTGGGGGGGACTCATCCTCCTGACCCTGATTCTGGGCGGCGGCTGGATGGCCTACTCCCGCACGCTGGTTGGGCAGAATTTAGCCGGCAGCGCTGCTAACCTGGAGCCGGCTCCCATCAAAGGCCACCCGGCTCCCGATTTTGCCCTCAAGACGCTCGATGGCAAGACCATCCGCCTGAGCGAATACCGGGGCAAGCCGGTGCTGGTCAACTTTTGGGCCACCTGGTGCGGCCCCTGCCGGGCCGAGTTTCCCGACTTTCAAAAAGCCTGGACCGATAACGCCGACAAACTGGTCATTATCGGCGTCAACAACACCACCACCGATGATAAAACCCAGATTCCGGCCTTTTTGGACGAATATGGCATAACCTTTCCGGTTGTGTTAGACGAGAGCGGCGACACGGCCAAAGCTTACAACATTTTGGGGCTGCCCACCTCCGTTTTTGTTGATCGCAACGGTACGGTCAACGAGGTGTTCACCGGCCCGCTCAATAAAGCCTATATTGAGGCTAAACTGGGGGAGCTGCAGTTGGTCAATGATAATTAGTAATCTTTAATTCCCTCATGTTACCTGTTTTAAACATCGGCCCGGTGGCCATTCCAACCTTTCCCTTGCTGTTGCTGGTGGCTTTTTGGGCCGGATTGTGGCTTTCGGCCCGGCGCGCTGTAGCGTTAGGGCTGGATGGCGACCATGTTTACAATGCCGGTCTATACGGGCTGCTGGCCGGGATTGTGGGGGCGCGGCTGTGGTTTGTTTTATCCCACTGGGAAAATTACGCCGATAACCTGGGCCAGGCCCTCTCGCTCTCACGCAGCGCCCTCTCCCTGCCCGAAGGCTTGACCATCGCCGGGTTGGCCGTGTTGATTTATCTACAGCGGCACAACGTGGCCTGGGGCGTCTTTGCCGATGCTGTGACGCCGGGCCTGGCTTTGGCTGTTAGCCTGGGCCATATTGGTGCATTTTTGGGCGGCGAGGGCCTGGGCGCACCCACCGGTGTGCCCTGGGCGGTAGAGATGGCCGGTGCGGCCCGCCACCCAACCCAATTGTACCAGGCTGCGGCAACCCTGGTCATCTGGCTGGTGTGGTCTCTCAGCCGGCGCTGGCGTCCCTGGGCCGGTTTTCAATGGTGGCTGTTTGTGGGTTTGTACAGTCTGAGCCGCCTCGGTTTGGAACCACTTTATGCTCAACCTGACCGGGTGGGGCCTGGCTATCTGGCCGTGCAAGTTGTGGCTCTGGCCGGCCTGGTGATCACCCTGGCGGTTATGGCCTATAAATTTACGGGGAAAGTATGAAACGTAAAGTCGTCACTCGCGCCAAACCTCTACCTAAAAAGAAGATGTCGTCCGGCCAAATTTTGTTTGAACAGGCGGCCCTGATCTTTGCCAGCCTGGTCTGGACGGCGGTGGTGCTGGCCGGCATCGCCCTTTTTTGGGCTTATCAGGATGTACAGGCGCGCTGGGAGTATGTTTTAAGCGCGCCGTCGCAGGCGCTGGCCCAATCAATTCCGGCTACCGTCACCCCTACCCCCACCGAAACCGTCTGGGCCCCACCCCCTACCTTGACCCCTTCACCCACCAAACCGCCTACCCCCACCGCTACCTGGGTAGTGCCGCCGCCCAATTTTTTGCCCGAAACGCTCAACGCCGATGAACCCACCCCGATCCCCATCGCCGTACCGGGGGATGGTCAGGCGGCGGAGCCAATCCCTACCGCCACCCCTGCTCCCCAGGAACCGGCCCCGACTACCACCCCGGACCAATACCCCCTGCCCACGCCGACTGCCACCGCCACGCCTCAGCCGGCCCCGCCGCCGGCTTCTCCGGCGGTGGATGGTGGTGTGCCGACTCGCCTGGTGATCCCATCGGTTGGGATAGACTCTAAAGTGATTCCGGTGGGCTGGCAACTGGTTGAGCAAAACGGCCAGCAGTTTAGCATCTGGCAGGTGGCCGATTACGCCGTAGGCTGGCACGAAACCAGCGCCCACCTGGGTCAAACCGGCAACACCGTTATGGCCGGCCATCACAATGTCAACGGCGAGGTCTTTCGAGATTTGGTCAACGTGGAAGTGGGTGATGAAGTGGATGTTTATTCCGGCGACCAGAAATTTAGCTACCGGGTTGAATTAAAGACCATTGTCAAAGAAAAAGGCGAACCCCTGGAGGTGCGCCAGCGTAACGCCCAATGGATTGCCCCTACCAACGACGAGCGCCTCACGATGGTCACCTGCTGGCCCTACACCAACAACACCCACCGCGTCATCGTCGTTGCTAAACCCCTATAAATTTACGATTTCAGATTTTGCTCTGCACGCCTTTGGCGGATTTACGATTGTGTTGGGATCAACAAAATTTTGCGCCTTCCCCGAAGCTATTTTGAGGATGATTAGCCCTTATTAAACCGAGCTTCCGGGAAGGTCTCGTCTGCAAGATATGATTGACCCTTACATAGATTTACGATTTGGTATGCCTTTAGATTTCGAGTTTTTTCAGTGGAGTCGTATAATCGTAAATCGTAAATCGTAAATACCTTTAGGAGTTTGACCTTATGGACTTCAATAATTCTCTGTGGACCAAGATTCAGCGCAATCACGGCCTGGAACACGCCACCATTCATGTGCTCACCAAACGGAACGGCCCGCTCTCGCTGGTGGGCCGCAGCGATTGGAACGGCTTTACCCTGTACGGCCCGGTTGACACCGCCGAGGTGAAACACGCCGCCCAGGAAGCCTTGCGGCGCATGCGCCAGGGCGAGGCCGAATTGGCCGTCCATCCGCGCTGTGGCACCGTGGTGGCTACCACCGGCCTGCTGACCGGCCTGGCCGCCTTTTTAGCCCTGGCGCTAGACGGGCGGGGACGGCTGCGCTGGACCAGTCTTCCGGCGGCCATCCTGGCCGCTACTCTGGCCGCGATTGTGGCCCAGCCGTTGGGGCTGCTGCTGCAAGAACGTTTTACCACCAGCGGCGACCCCGGCAACCTGGAGATCAAGAACGTCAGCGTTAACCCCACCTCCGGCCTTATCACCCACCGCGTCGAAACTATCCAATAGCCAATGGCAGATGGCAGGTAGCAGATAGCAGATGGCAGGTTAGATCGCTATTCGCCATTCACCATTCGCTATTCGCTATTCGCCATTCGCCATTCGCAGATTCGCCATTCGCCATTCGCAGATTCGCCATTCGCCATGCTCTACATTTTTCACGGTCCCGACGATTTTACCCGCACGGAGAAGATTGCGGCTCTGCAAGCCGCCCTGGGTGATCCAACCACGGCCGGCCTCAACATGGTCGTGCTGGAAGGGCGCACTCTGACCTTAAGCGACCTGCGCCAGCACAGCGACGCCATGCCCTTTCTCGCCCCCCGGCGGCTGGTCATCGTCAACGGCTACCTGTCCAGCCTGAGCGGCAGAAGCGAGGGCGCGGACGGCGACCCGGCCAAAACCATCACCAACCCCACCGGCCCCGATAAAGCACAGCAGTTGCAGGCCCTCCTGGATTATCTGGGCCGCATGCCCCCCACCACCGACCTGGTGTTGGTCGAGACCAAAACGCTGGATCGCTCCCACGCCGCGCTCAA
Source organism: uncultured Caldilineaceae bacterium (assembly GCA_964505845.1). Lineage (GTDB taxonomy): Bacteria > Chloroflexota > Anaerolineae > 4572-78 > J111 > DSQQ01. The sequence continues at coordinate 2,690 of CAZDMM010000416.1, read as the reverse complement.
AACGGCCAAAGCGTTGGGCGGCGAAGTCGTATTCTTCGCCATTTCCGACAATTTGCCGGCCTGGATCATGCGCCGGGCCAAAGAGCATAACGCCGTTATCGAGCCGGGGGCGGCGGAATTATTGGCCCGGCTGGTCGGCCCTGATTTGCGCGTCCTCAACAGCGAGCTAGAAAAGCTGGCCCTCTACACCGCCGGGCAGCGCCCTATTAGCAAAGCTGATATTGATCTGCTCGTTCCCTACACCGAAGAGGCCGACCAGTTTGGCCTGGCTAACGCCATCGGCCAGCGCAATGCCCGCCGCGCTTACGACCAACTGCGCAAGGAATTGGACGAAGTCAGCAACCCCATGGTTATCCTGGGCAGCATCGCCGCCCAAATCCGCTCGCTGCTGGAGGTCAAAGACATGGCCGAGCGGGGCATGTCGCCGGCGGAGATTGCCCAGGTCAAAGGCTGGAAAAGCGACTACGCCGCCACCGCCCGGCTGAAAGAAGCCGCCAACTTCTCGATGGCCCGGCTGGAACAAACGATGGAAATGCTGCTGGAGATTGACGTGTCCATCAAAACGGGCCGCATGGACAGCCGCCTGGCGCTCGATATGTTGATTGCGCGGTTGTGCGCGCGATAATGACCGCAGACAGCAGACCGCCGACCGCAGTTGTTCAGCATCAAGCGGAAGTTGAGGCTTATCTGAACCAGCGCCGGCAAACTGCTGCGGAAGTCCGCCAGCGCAACGAAGCGCGTTTTGACCCTGCCGGCATCCGGGATCGCCTGTTAGCGCGCCGGGCCAATAAAGAAGCCTGAGCCGATGCTAAGGAAATTTAATTTGAGGGCAAAAATAAGAGCAGGGCGATAAGTCGCAGTTGTTGTGACTTAGCCTTGCTCTTACTTTAGTTAGCGACAATTACCGGCAGGAGTTGATTATTAATCTTGCTCTACTGCCTACTGCAGAAATACTCTATCCTTCAAACCTACTTGACAAATTCCGACCTGTCCATAAGCCAGTTATTTGGCCTTGTGGATTACGATACTGCCGCCACCCAAAACAGTGGTCGGATCGGTATCGTCCCCGGCATCCATCAAATTATCGTAGACCACAGCATCCCCATTGTCTTTGTTCCAAATCTTGATGCGGAACTTGTCTTTGCCGCCGCCACCGTTGATCTCGCCGTCAATGGCTGTGAGCATGAAACCGTAGTTGCCGCCGCCGTTGATAATGCCGTCGCCCTTGAATTGGGCCTTGGCCCCAGCCACCACCAACCACTGGTAACTGGTGCTGCGGAAGTTTAGATTACCGGCCTTGAACTGAAACTCGGTGTTGCCAGTAGGCACATCGGCCCCCTTCTGGTACTTGGAAACAAAGCCAAAAGTTGCCTTGCCGGTTGTCCCGTCGCTGCAAGCGTCGAAACGGCAGGCCCCTTCCGGCGAATTGATCCAGCCGCCGCCGGTGACAAAGCCGCCATCCGGATCATAGACCACCACGAATTGGAAGATTGCCTCATCTGAAGCCCCATCTTTGTCGGTCACGGTTGCCTTGATAGTATAGACTCCGGGGGAGGAATAAGTGTAGTTTCCGCTGGCGGAACCGGAGCCATTGCTTTCATTGACATTACCCTGCGAGGTGTTGCCATTACCCCAATCCCAGGTAACAGTATGCGTGTCGAGAGTACCCGGATCGGTGAAATCTACGCTGGCGTTGACCCCATTGCCCACCCGGACAGGGTCTAGCGGGGCGTTTATCGCACCCAGCGAGGGGGCGACGTTCTGTACGGCCACGGTTGTCGTACCGGTAGCCTCGCCTCCATCATCATCCTTCACCCGCACCTGCACCGGAAACTCGCCATTATCGGCAAAGGGGCAGACGGCAGAGCCATCCGGCTGCGGGCCGAGGTCGTAAGCGCCATCATTATTGCAGTCAAACTCATAGCTCAACGGGTCGCCGGTCCCGGCCGGATCACTGGCCCCGGCCGTAATGGTAGCGCTCATACCCTCCTGGATTGGGCCGTTATTGCTGAGCGAGGTGAGGGTTGGGTTGGCGTTGGCGATGGTCAGCATGGCGCTGGCGGTGGCGCAGGCGTTGACTGGATCACACACTTGCACGGCGATCGTTTGGCTAGCTGGGCCATCAAGATTGGTGGCCGAGAAAAAGGCGGTTTGGCCTGATGTTTCAAAGCTACCGTTATTATCCAGGTCCCAGGCGTAGTTGAGCGGGTCGTTGTCAGGATCGCTACCCGTGGCCATGACAATGATGGAAGCTGCCTCTGGAACGACGTAAGGTCCACCAGCGTCCACTGTGGGCGGATCATTGGCACTAATTTGAATGGTCAGCGTTTTGGGTAACTCAAAGACACCCATATTATCTACTGACCAGTATTGGACGGTATGGGTACCGCCACCAGAGACGGTAAAGGGAGCGGCGTAAGTCTGCTGGGCACCACCGTCGAGCTTGTAGTGAGTCGCATCTACTGTGAAGCCTGCTGTAGCGGTCGCCGACAGGGTCACTGTCACCGGGTCCGGATAGATGCCCTGGGCGTTCGCTGGCGAGTCTATGGTAGCTGTAGTAACTGGTGGCTCATGGATGAATTGGAAAATTATATTAATCAGCTTGTCCGCGGTAACCGTAACATTTTGCACACTCAGGGTGGCAAATGGACTTCCTGGTGGTGGGGTGGCGGTGAAGGTGTAAGTTGCAC
>CAZDMM010000415.1:0-6786 GCA_964505845.1 uncultured Caldilineaceae bacterium | reverse complement strand
CAGGTGGCGGCCCTGGGCCGAGTCGTTCAAACGGCCCGACAGGGTAAAGCGCAGCAGCGGAATCGGCACAAAAAGCAGGAAATGCAGCAAGAACACCGGCCAGATGAGGTTATGCTGCCGGTAGGCGCGCCACAAACCGGCCCCTGCCAGCAGGCATAACACGGCCATTACCGCCATGATGGCGGCATAAGGGTAAGGCCAGCGCGGTTCAGCCCCAAAAACCGTCACCCCCCACAGGGTTACAAAGGTGTTGGCCAGCCAATCAAAAAAATTACCGCCGGCGCCGGGGGCTTCGCCCAGGTTCGTCACCGCCTGGCCGCTCAACAGAGCCGTGAGGCGGGCGGTGCTGGGGTTGTCGTCTACGGCAGAGCCGGGAAGCAAGGGTCTGATGAGGCCCAAGATGGGGCCTAGACGGTCAACCTGGTTAAAATGCCACCAAACCCACCCTACCCACCAACCGGCGGTCAGGAAGAGTCCCGCCAAAAACAGGCCGTAAGCTCGGCCCAATCTGCGCCAACCCCAGCGATGGTTGCGAGCCAACCAGGCCAGCGATAACAAGGCCCCGGCCGCCGCCGGAACCGCCGTGTATTTGCTGACAATGGCCAGGCCGGCGGCGGCGCCCATTCCCACCAGCAGCCAGGCTGAACTCCGCTCTGGCTGCTGCATGAGCCGGACGAGCCAGAAGAGGTAACAGGCCAGGCAAAAACTGAGCATGGCGTCATCGCTGAGGACGGCATGGGTAAAGAGGAAACGGGGCGTAAACGCCAGCAGCGCGGTGGCGCTGCCCGCCAACAGCGGTTGCTGAGGCCACAAACGCAAACCAATCAAATAAGTGACTATCAGTGTGCCCGCGCCCAGCAGCAGCGAAACCCAGCGCCCCATCTGCCACACGGCGTAGACGCCCCGGTAGGGCGGGCGCTCATCTTCGGTGCGGACCAGGGTGGCGCGGGGCAAAACCAGGTCAATCAACTGGCGGGTGGCCGGCTGCCAGGTAACTTTTAGTTCCGGCGGCGGGTCGAGTGGGATAGCCCTGGCCGTCGCGCCGGCCGCCAGGTGGTAAAGCGGCTGCCAATCGGCCTTAACGCCGGCCTCTTGCTTTTCAGCCAGGGTGGCCGGCAGGCGGTGATGCCGGGCAATAAACAGAATATACTGGTAGTTGATGTATTCATCCGGCCCTTTGCTGAAGGGGATGACATAACTGTAGACCAGGGTTAGCGTAGTATAAATAAGCAGCAAAAAAATGAGGCCGCTATAACGATAAAGAGATTGAAGTTTTAGCGGTAAGGTTAGCATATCAGGGTTAACCGTACAGGGGTTTAGGGCTGCTGTCCCAATTCAATCGAACCCAACTCAACCGACTCTTGAGGCCCCTGGTCAGCCGTAACCGCCCGGAGTGGGGCTAACGATTGATAATTATAAACACCCAGATGTAACTGATACTTACCCGGAGGCACATTAGCCGGTAAATTCAGCACGTGACGATCTTTAATCCTTTCGGCGGGCTGCCAGGTACTGGTTGGGACAAAACCACCTACAACCGGCTGGCTGTCATGCTGCACCAGCAGTTGGCCATCTGGCCCGATAAGATGCACAGATACGGTATAATCCTCTGCCATAGGCGCAAGGGCCTGCCAATAGAGGGTAATCAGCAACAATTTTTGCCCGGCCAAATCAAAAGCGAGCGATTGATCGTAGCCATGCAAAGCAAGCCGGTTGGAAAAGTTGGCCTGAACCGGGTGAGCCGGTTGAATGTTGGCAGCCGGCGGGCTGTCTTTAGGGGTGATGGCATAAACATAGATGCGGCTTTTATTACCGGGGCGCACCATGACGGCAATTGGTTCAAGATGGACTCGCTTCAATATTTCCAGGCTAAAACGATTTTCACCCTGATCATTGCCTGAGACCCAGTAGAGCGGTGGCATGGAGCCAGGGTTGGACACTTGACTGTAAAAATCTTGGGGAGTGAGGGTCACTCCGGGCGGAACTGCTAAAGGATGGATGGCTTTTTCGCTGTGCCGCCACACCTCAAAGTAGAGTTCTGCACTCAAACGGTTAATCCGATCCTGCATGGCCACGTAAATATCGCCTTTTTGGCGGGCTTGCTCCTGCAATACGGCCCTCACCTCGGCAATGCCATAACCGGCAGGAGCGCCTTCGATGTATTGGTAGCGATCAGCCGCCGGAAAAGGGGCCAGAGCCGGGTTGAACCACAAATAATAATCGAAATACAACATCGGCCACAAAGCTGCCCCCGCCAACCCCAGGGCCACAGCGATGCGGAACACGCCCAGGGGCTGCGGCCGCAGCCAGCGCCAGGTGGAATCCAGGCCGTAAGCAAGCGCGATGAACAGGGCCGGAAAGGCCGGCAAAATATGGCGCGGATAGAGAACAAATTTGGAAGAAACCCAGGGGACAGCGATAGGGGTCACTCCTACCGGCAAAAAAGCGGCCGTCAAGATAAACGGCTGTAAAATCAAGACCCAGGCGGCGGTAAAAGTTAATACCCATACGGCGAGCAAAAGTCCATCACGCGGCCGCTTCCACAACAGCCATAGGAGGGCAGCCAGGGTCATGAGTGCTGCCGCCGGGGTCAGATAAGCCCACAAGTAAGAGAGGACCAGGCCTGAGTTTTGCCAGATTCTGTCAAGCAGCACCGGAACCGGGATGTTAGCCTCGGCCGAGCTGTTCACCCGAAAGCCGGCCATGCCCAGTCCTCGTTGGGTCACTAACCAGATGGGGGCCGACACGATCAAACCGGCCAGGTACGCGGGTGAAACCTTTAGATAAAACTTCCAACCAGCCTTTAAGGAGCTGCTTAAACTAAACACAGCTAAGGGTAACACCCAGATCAAAAAACCTGTCAGTTTAGAGAGGGGCGCTAAACCCAAAATAAGCCCCAAAGCCACAACGCGCCGCCAGGAGCAGCCCCGTTTTACAATTTCCAAACTCAACCACACCGCCCAAATTGCCCAGGCCGCCAGGTAGACATCGTTCATCAAAAGCCGGTCGTTACTTAAGGTAAAAGGGTTGACGGCGTAAAGAATAAAGGCTATCACCCCGCTTCTCCGGCCAAACAAACTTTGGCCTACCAGGTAGCACCCCAGTGCGGCAAATAAACCCATAAAAACTGAAATCAGGCGTCCGCTCCATAAAATATCAGACACCCAGGGGAGCAGCATACGCACAAGCCAAACGATGAGAAGACGGGTTCCGTCGGAGTCGAGCCAACTACCAAATTCGAGTCCCAGTTTGATGTGAATCGCTTCGTCCAGAAAGATGGGCAAGATAGACAGGTGATAGAGACGGCTGAACAAAAAAATGGCCGCAGCCAAAAAAACGCCGGCCGGGCGATAGAATGAGCGATTTTTTATCAGGTTGCGGTGATGGCTGGCTAAGGCGGTCATCCAATCTCCCCAAATTAGCGGCGCAGATCAATCACTTGCATGTGACAGTTGGGGGAGTGGGTCAGGCCAAAGACCACATCATCCGCCACCCCCGCCGAGACAATCACATTGCGATAGCCCATCGCTTCTAACTTTTGGCATGAACCGGTTTGGAGGGCTTCGGCGTATAAAACTTCAAGGGTTCTGAAATGAGCTTTTTGTTGCCGTGAACTGCGTGAAACATAGCCACTGGCCATAGGTTGGTGATGAAACATTTGTAACAATAATGACCAGCCATCGTTAAATTTTAAGGGCAACTGGATGACCGGGCCGGGAGTCATCGCCTGGAGCTGCGGGGGAACGGTGTAGGGCGGCTCGGCCGGAGTGGGTGAATAGGCTTCGGCGGCTGCCCACAGCAAAACCAGGGCCAGAGCGGCCGCATCGGCAGCCGGGTTAAATTTACGGGTTACCATCTCCTGGAAGCGTTGTAAGCCAAAACCGGCTACAATCATCCAGAAAAATAAGGCGATCACCACAAAGCGAATCGGGGTGCGTCCCATGTTAAAAGGGGGTATCGAGCCGAACAGAGCATACGGCAGCGGCCACTGGGTGTCAAGCGAGAATAGTTTGAGCGTTGGCCCCAGGCTAAGCCCAAAGAAGATCAGGGCCATGAGAGCGGCAATCCAGACGATTTTGTTCCGGGTTCTGATAGTGGCCACGGCTGCCAGGCCAAAAATTAAGAGCGGAAAACCGATAAACGCCTGTTCAAATTCACCGTGCCCTACGGTGATGTGCCGGCTCAAACCGTTGAACCAACCACCATACAAAGGCGTGCTCTCTTCTTTGGGGATGAAAAAGGCGGCCAGGTTGGCCGACAGGCGCCTGGCCGTGCCGGGGTCGGGGGGTTCAACCTGAGCCGCCAGCCACTGGTAACCAAAGGGCAGCCCGATGAGCACAGCGGCCAAAACCCCGGCCAAAATGGTTTTTAAGCCCAGCCGTTGCAGCACGCCGCCCAGCCGCCGGCGCTCGGCGGGTATCAGGCCCAAGATTATGACCAGGCATGCCATCGCCAGGTAGACAAAGAGCATCAATTCCGTAAAGTAAAGCCCCAGCGCCAGCACAACAGCGCACCTCAGGGCGGCGGCAAAGGTGGGGCGGCGGTAAAGCCGGATCAGGCAGTAGGCGCAGAGTGGGATAAAGAACCCGGCCATGATGTGCAACCGCACGATATTATTCATGTAAAATTCGCCAAAAGCATACGACAGGGCCGGGATCAGGGCAGCGCCCCGGCCTAAACCGAGTTCTCGCAGGGTGAGATAACTAAAGTAAAAGATGAGCGCGTAGGCCAACCAAATGATGAGGCGGTAGGTATAGAGGGGATAGTACGGGTCTCCGCCGGATAACTGCTGCACCACAAAGGTAATGGGGAAAAAGCCCGGACACAACACGTGTCGCCCTAACTGCGCGCCCACGGGATAATACTGCAATAAGGTAAAATAAGGGCTTTGTAAATGGGTGAGCGACTCGTTCACCAGCCACAAATCCCACAACTGCAGCACATAATCCCGGTTGAGCATGATGGCCTTGAGCGGGAAGATATAATTGTAGAGCATCGCTAGCGACAGCAGCAGGCTGGCCAGAAAAAGCACCACTCGCTCCCGGCCTAACCCGCTTCCGTCTGCTGACCATTTTGCCGGATCATTCATCGGCAGCTATTGTAATTCAAATGGGTCTATTTGAACAAGAGCCGGCCTCAACCCGCAGAGCTGCCAAAGTTGAGGCGGTTAGGGGAAACGCCTTAAAGCTTATTGGGCCGGCTGCCAGGAGGCCAGGCTGGGGACAATCTTCACTTTGGTCCCAACATCGGCCCATTTAAAGAGGGTGGCAGAGTCTTCATCGCTCAAAATAACGCAGCCGTAAGAGACGCGCTGGCCCAGGTAGCCGTCCCACAATTTGTAGCCGGTGTGCCGCACAATCGGTAGAGAGTGGATGCCGTTCTCCAGCGGGCCGGCCCAGTAAATGCCCATCCAATAGGGCATATCCAGGTTCCAGGTGGCGGCGTAAGCTACCTCAATTTTATCCAGGATTTCAAATTCGCCGATGGCCGTTTCGCGCCCCGGCTCGCCGGTGGAGACGATAAAATCAAAAACCTGCTTCCCTCGCTCAAAAACCCACATCCGCTGCTCGGCAATGCCCACCACAATTAACTTCTCGTTGGGTTTGGCGGTGGGGGTGGCCAGAGGAGTATGGGGGGCTAAGGCAAACTCAAGCTCGGCGATGCGACGGCGCGGCTCCGGCAAATCGGGCCGGAGGGTGATGGCCTTTTCCCAGGCCCGGCGAGCCAGCAGCTTGCTGTCGGCGGCTTGCAGGGCCAGCCCATGGTTAAAATAGGCGCTGTAAAGCAGGTCGGTCAGGTGAATGTAACTGTTATCTTCAGTCTGCACTTTTTCAAAGGCTTTGATAGCCCTGGCCCAATCGCCCTGCTGGTAATATTTGACTCCGGCCAGGTAATCAGAGGCCAGGCGCAGCTCTTGCTCTGCCCGTAGTTGCCGGGGGGTAATTTCTAAAGCCTGTTTAAAGTAGGGGATTGCCTCTTCCACAAAGCCTTTGTGGCGCAGCCCGACCCCCTGCTGCAAGTAAGCGTGCGAAAGCTGCTCTTGCACCGCCGCCGATTGGGGCTGCTGCTGGTGCAACTTTTGCAGGATGGCAATGGCCCGGGTCCAATCCCGCTCGGCCCAGGCGGAGTTTAATTCGGCCGGGCGATCTTGCAGCAAGCTGTTGGGGATTTCCGGCCCAAAGGCGCTGACCCGCAGCGTGCGTCCCAGAGAAAGGGCCACCAGCCCAATCACCACCAGGGCCGCCAGAGCCGCCAGCGTCCAGGCATTTAAGAGCCGCGCCGGTTGGAGATACTCCAATGCCGGCAAGAGGGGCATAGGGGCGGTGATCGCTCGATGGCGCGGCACAGAGTCTGGCATGGGCAGCGTCTCGGCCCGATGCCCTGAGGGCTGATCTGGCAACGCTTGAGTTTCCGGCGCGGCGGCCGGACTTGAGGGCTGAACCGAGAAACGTTTGACCAGCCAGGCTTCGGCCTGGGGTAAGCTGGGATGCTCCGGGTTCAAGCGGCGAGCTTGAGCCAGGGCTGCTTCGGCTTCGGCCTGTTCAGGAGACAAGGCCGCCAACCACAGCCAGACGGCCGGCTGATCGGGTTGACCGGCCGCCAGGCGGCGCAAAAGCTCATAAGCCTGGGTTTTTTGCCCGGCCCTAACCCACTGAATGGCAGTTTGCAATTCGTCAGAAGGCGGAATTGGTTGATTTTGTGGCGGAAACGGCGGCATCAGAGTCGCTATTTTGTAATATTATGTCATGTTATTATAGCAGAATCCTGAGGATGCGCAAAAGAATC
>CAZDMM010000414.1:921-6786 GCA_964505845.1 uncultured Caldilineaceae bacterium | reverse complement strand
GCTGGCCCCCCCCCGCACGCCGGTGTACATGCCCACGCCCCTCGCCAGCGGCGCGCCGATGGCAGCGTCGATGCGGCGGGCGAGGGTGATTTCCGCCGGGTCAAGGGGTCGCCAGGCATTGAAGCGGGTCAGGTCGGCCAGGCTATGTGGCAGGCGCAGCAAATCGCGCCAGGGGCGAGGAATCCACAGGAAAAAGTAGATGAACGACAGGATCGAGAAGCCGGTCAGCAGCCAACTGCCGATGGACATAGGCGAGGTGTACTCGACGGTCAGGAAGAGCCACCAGAATTGAAAGGGCTTGGTCAGATCAAAGATGAGGGCGGCCAGGCCCAGGGTGAGCGGCCAGGGGGCCAGCAGCGCCCCGATGCGGCTGATGCGCTCGTAGCGCGCCCCGCCCAGGTAAGTGGCCAGGCCCGATACAAAAAAGGCCCCGGCGCTAATCCCGGCGGTGAACAGGTAAAAAGCGATGAGGACATTCCAGTGGAAGTGGATGGTGTTATGTTCCATAATTTGACAATCCTCCGCAAGGTAGCAGGGTAGCAAGGTTGCAAAGTTGTAGACAAATGTTACCCTGCTACCTGCTACTTGTTACCTTGCTACCTTGATTTAACTGCGAATATAATAAATCGCCGGTTCGCTGCCGGCTTCTTCGTACAGCCGGTAGGTGTCGTGGGTAGCCAGCAGCTTCGACACCTCGCTGTTTGGGTCGTTGATGTCGCCAAAGTGGCGGGCGTTGCCGACGCAGGTTTCTACGCAGGCCGGGGGCAGGCCGGCGTCGAGCCGGTGGACGCAGAAGGTGCATTTGTCCACCGCCGCCTTTTCCTCGTTAACATAGCGGGCGTCGTAGGGGCAGGCCATCATGCAATATTTACAGCCGATGCACTTGTCGTAATCAATCAGCACCAGCCCATCGTCGCGGCGGTAGGTGGCCCCGGTCGGGCAGACCCGCTCGCAGGGCGGATTGGCGCAGTGGTGGCAGTTCTCCGGCATAAAGACGCTGCTGAGATCGGGGAACACGCCCCGCTCAATTTTGTTGATCCAGTTGCGGTGCATGCCCAGCGGCACTTCGTTTTCCACCGAACAGGAGATCATGCAGGCTTCGCAGTTGATGCAGCGATCCGGCTCCATCACAAAAACCCAGCGGCGTTTCCGGGGGGTGGGGTTGTTATCGCTCATAAATCGTCTCCGAATTGAATAAGCGAATGGCGAATGGCGAAATTCGATTCGCCATTCGCTCATTCGTCATTCATCATTCATGCCTTTCCTACTTTGACCGTGGTCTGCGAAAGCGCCTGCGAGCCGCTGACCGGATCGGTGAAGGTCAGGTGCAAATCGCTGTCGCTGGCCCCCTGGCCGTAAGCCAGGCTCAAGCCTTTGCTGACGTGGCCGAAGCCGGGGGTCATGTAGACGCAGTCGGGCCGGATTTTCTCGGTCACGTGGGCCACCGTTTTGACCTTACCCCCGGCGCTTTCCACCCAGATTTCGTCGCCGTCAGCGATGCCCAGGTTGGCCGCCGGTTGGGGGTTGATCCAGAGCGGGTTGGTGGGCACGCGCTCGTGCAAATATTTGTTGTTGTGGGTGGCAAACTGGGTGTGCTGGGCCACCTTGCCGGTCAGCAGGAAAAACGTGCCCGGCTCGTTGCTGACCGGCTCTTCCCAGACCGGCGCTGGCGAGAAGCCGCTTTTAGCCAGGGTCTCGGAAGCCAGCTCCATTTTGCCGCTGGGGGTGTTGAAGGTGGGTTCTTTTTCCGCATGGGCTTCCCCCGCCGGCGGGCGGTAGTAGCCTTTTTCCTTCAACTCTTCCAGGGTGATGCCCAGCGGCGCGATTTGCTGGCGCAGATAATCTTCTTCATCCTGGTACTGGAAGTAGTCGCCCAGGCCCAGGCGCGTGCCCAACTCTTTATAAATCCACAGAGCCGATTTGCTCTCGCCCACCGGCTCGGCCACCGGCTGGCGCAAAAAGACTGTGCCATCCACCACCGCCAGCGGGTCGTACCGCTCCAGGTAGCTGGCTTCGGGCAGCACCACATCGCTGAACCAGGCGGTGTCGTTCATGCTGATGTCAATGTTGACAATAAAATCGAGCTTGTTGAAGGCCTCGATGGTTTTGCGCCGTTCCGGCAGCGAGTTGACCGGGTTCTGGCGGGCAATGAACCAGCCGTGCGCCTGGTAGGGCTGGCCGGTTAAGATGTTGTCGCGGATTTCTTGAAAGACGCCCAACTTGAGCGGCACCAGCGGGTATTTCCAGGGCACGCCGTCCAGCCGCAGGGCGCTGACGCGGGGGTAGGGCGGCTGCGAGATCGCGCCGAGTTTAACCCCGCCTTCCTCGCCGGCGGCAGGCTGCAAACTGCCCGGCCTGGCCCAGCTGCCCACCAGCCCGTTGAGCACGGCAATGGCCCGCTCGGTCTGGAAAGAGTTGATAAAGTTGCTGGTGCGCCAGTTGGGGTGAGCAAAAGCCTGGGGCGCGGCTAGGGCAAATTCGCGGGCGATGCGGCGGATGGTTTCCGCCGGGATTTCGCACTTGCTGGCGGCCCATTCCGGGGTGTAGCCCTGGGTGGCCTCTTTGACCTGCTCAAAGCCGACGGTGTACTTGTCTATAAATGCTTTATCGTACAGCTCCTCGGCGATGATGACCTGGATCAAGGCGAGGTGAAAGGCCAGGTCCGTGCCGGGCTTGACCGGCAGCCACTCGCTGGCTTTGGCCGCCGTTTTGGTAAAGCGCGGGTCGAGCACCACCACTTTGGCCCCGCGCTGGATGGCCGCCACCAAATCCTGGGCCTCGGAGTTGGAGATGGCGTCGAGCACGTTGCGGCCGGTGTAGATGATGTAGCGGGCCTGGCTGTAGTCGCGGCCCGGCTCTTCCAAGCCGAAGGTCAGCAAATTGGCCGTGATCATAGCGTTGAAGCAGAGAGAGCGCTGCGTGCCGTAGTTGGGCGAGCCGTAGGCTTTGAGTAGATTTTCAAACTGCACCTGCACCAGGTTGTGGGTGGAGCTAAAGATCATCGCTTCCGGGCCGTAGCGCGCTTTGATTTCCAGCATGCGGGCGGCCACGTAATCCAGGGCTTCTTCCCAACTGGCCCTGGCCCACTTGCCCTCGCCGCGCGCCCCCTTGCGAATCAGCGGATATTGCAGCCGGTCGGGGTCGGTCAGCAGGGCGATACCGGCCTGCCCGCGCGGGCAGAGCATACCCCGCGAGTGGGGATGAAAGCCGTTGCCGTCCAGCTTGTAGACCCGGCCATCTTTTACTTTGGCCCGCACCCCGCAGCGCCAGACGCACTGCTCGCACAGGGTAAAGATTTCGCGGTCAAATTGGGTGGGCGGGTAGTAATCGGTGCGCGGGGCGGCGGGGGTGTCGTTATCGGCGGGTAAAAGGTTGATGACATCCAGGCCGCTCAGAGCCGCCGTTCCGGCCATCACCCCCGCGCCCAGGCCCAAAAATTGGCGGCGGGAGAGAGACTGGAGAGGTTTTCGCTTGCTTGTCATAGCTTGACTCCCGTTTGGTGCGTGGTGCGTGGTGCGTAAGAATCTCACGCACCACGTTTCACGTTTTAGTGACTGCTCACCTGGTCCGGCCTCGGCTCGCCCTTCTTGGCCAGGATATAGAACAGGTAAGCCGAGAAAAGGCCCAGAAAAGCGATCAGCAGCCAGTGGTTGATGTTGAACAAATCGGGCATGTAAACCGCCCCGTAATTGGCAATGGCAGAGATGACGGGAAAAACATCGGCGTAGGTTAGCCCAAACAGAACCGCGCCAACCAGAAAGCCCAGGATCCCAGGGATCAGATAATCAAGATTACCCCGACCAAGACCGGCCAGGCAAGTGCCCGGTCAGAAACCCGCCAGGGCCATGCCGCCCCCAAACAGCAGCGCGCCGACGAAGTTGCCCACCAGGTAAGTGGGGGTGCTGCCGGTCAGGTTGACCAGCCCCATATCGCGCATAAAGTAGATGCCGACCGAGCCGACCACGATGGCGGTGAGCATGAACTTGAGCACGCTCAGGTCGGTAAAGCGGTAGACGTTGACAATTTTGCTGTAGCGGGTAAAGCCCACCTTTTGCAGAATGAAGCCAAAAAAGATACCTACAATTAAAGCGGCGCTGAAACTCATCGTTTAATACCTCTTTCCGTATAAAATTTTGGCAACAATGATGCCGGAGATGAACATGCCGGCCATAAAGATAAAGGCCGCCGGGGCCAACTGCACCCCGCCGGAGATGGCCAGCCCGCTGGTGCAGCCCCCGGCGATGCCGGCCCCGTACTCCAGCAGGATCGCCCCAAAGAAAAGGGCCAGCCAGCGCTTCCAATGGGCCGAGCCAAAGACCTGCACCCACTGCTCATCGGAAATCCAGCGCAGTTTGAAATCGCCGGAGGTGATGGCGGCCACAAACGCGCCGATGACAATGCCGACCGACATGATCACCCCCCAGGTGAGGCCGGGGGTCATCACAAAGCGCCAGTAGGTGTTCTCGGCCACGCTGGGCGCAATCGCCAGCATCAGCCAGCCGGCCAGGTTTTCAAATGCGCCCGACGCTCCAAAGAGCAGGCCGGTAAAGAGCAGCGTAAAAATCGCCAGCAGCCCCAGCATGGCCCCGGTCAGGTAGGGCGACCATTCAACTTGACGAAACCAGGCAACAAAACTGTTTGTGTTCATTGATTGACTCCTTTAGCAATAGTGATCAGTGACCAGTGGACAGTTTACTGACTACTGATTACTGACTACTGACCTACTCCTTGAATAGCGCCTTCAACAGGCCCCAATCCTTGCTCCCCAACTGGCGCAGGGTGGCGGCCATATCGCTGTCAACCTGGCTGAGGGCCTGCAGCAGTTCGCTGCCGCGCTGGGGGTTGGCCAGGATGGTATCCAGGGCGGCCAGGGTTTCCGGCGGCAGCTTGGTCAGCCGGGGTAACAGCTTTTGGAGTTCCGGTTTTTGGGCCAGCAGTGCCGTGAGTTGGGCCGGGTCGCTGGTTGCCAGGCCGCCTTCGCTGCGAACCGCCGCGGCGGCTACGGCCTGCGGCACCGGGGCGACATGGCGATTGATCCAGCCGGCCACCGTCTGACCCCAATTCTCCCAACTCCAGGCGGTCACAAAGAAGACGGCGGCGATGGCTAAAATCAGCCCGACCAGGATGACGTTGCCCCAATTGGAGATGAATGGAGCGGGGCTGACCGCTTCGGCGTAGAGCAGGTTAAAATCAATCTCCTCGCCGCCCAGCGGGGCGCTCACGGCAGTAGCCCCGCCGGCGCAGGCGCTGCTGTCGCTGCTGCCGGCCGGGGGAGGCGCGCTGCCGCTCTCTGCGCCGCCGCTGCCGCCGGTCAGGTTAATACCCAGGGTTGAGGCATAAGTTTGGGCTAACTTGTCATAATCATTGGGGTGGCAGCCTTGGCAACTGGTCTTCACGTCGCCCAGGGGAGCGACCATGCCGGCGTGGGCTTCGTCCTGGGCCGTGGCCTGGACGTTGCCGGCGTGGCAAAACTCGCAAAAGTCGCCAAAAGCGTGGGCTTTGTGCCAGTCGCCGTTGTTGGCTACCGAGAGCTTACCTTGCGTTTCGTGGCAATTTTTGCAGGATGAGGCCGAGGTGCCGCACTGGGCCGCCGCCGGTTGGGCCGAGGCCAGCATCATCGCCCCCAGGAGCAGCAGCAAAGCCGCGCTCAGGACGGTGAAGAACCACTTATCGGTGTGATTCATATAGGTGTTCCTCCTGTGGTAAAGGCCCTCACCCCTAGCCCCTCTTCCAGTGGGAGAGGGTTGGGAGTGGCCGGAAAAAATCAAAAAGAGCTAAGTTTAGCGATGGTATCTAACCGATCCATCAACAAACAGCGTTCACTGGCAATGTGAGCCAGAATAGCGGCGATGCGTTGGGTGGTGA
>CAZDMM010000414.1:0-911 GCA_964505845.1 uncultured Caldilineaceae bacterium | reverse complement strand
GTGAGCAAAACCTGCTTCTGTTCGGCGGGGGTCAGGCAAACCACCGCATCAAACGCTTGCTGCAATTTATCAGAAGTCATCTGCAGCGATTCGGCTAAGGTGGCAATGGCCGCCGGCGCGGGAGGCCAATTCTGCGGGGCTACCCCAAAAGCAATGACCATGCCTTTTAGCTCATGATTCAAACGAACCAGGGCGCGGGCGCACAGCACCCCACCCCAACCGGGAACAAAACGGGGTTCCATCGCCGGCATCTGGCCCAGGTTGTGCCACTGCTCTTGACACAACTGATGACCCTGGGGTGTTTCACCCAGCAAATTGTATATGGGGCAGGAGTGACTGACCTGAGTGATTGGCCGGCCCTCCAAATCGGTGATGACCAGCATCACCCCCAGGGTTTCGGCAAAAGCATCCTGGATCAACTGGACACAATCGAGGGGCAGCACGGCGGCTAGAGGCGCTTTGGAGCGGGCAGGTTCAAGGGGCAGGGCTGCGGTGGGTGCGGCCTCACGATTTTGGAGCCATTGGTCTAGCCGGTCACTGGGAAAGCGCCATTGTTTGCCCACCTTGATGGCCGGCAGCCGGCCTGCTTCAGCCATGCGGTAAATGGTGGAGCGGTCCACCTGGAGCAAACCCTGGATTTCTTTGGCGGTCAACATCTCGGCCATAATTTCCACCCCCCTTGTGTGAAAAAACTAACTTATCCTTCGCATAACTCAAATTAGCTTGCCCAAATAGTGACAGATGTCACTATTTGGCGGTGATAGATGTCATTGTCTGCATTATCTGCATTAAATGCATTTAATGCAGATAATGCAGATTTGTTACAACCATCTCAAGTTTTAGTGACACTTGTCACTATCCATCGGCCCTGGATGCAGCCATAATATAGTTAATTACAATTTTCACAATAA
>CAZDMM010000413.1:6073-6789 GCA_964505845.1 uncultured Caldilineaceae bacterium | reverse complement strand
TCAATGTCGTTAAGTTAAGCTCGTAGCATAGGGCCTCGTGCCCGCCCACAAGGGGCTAAACTACGCTAACTTAATGACATTGACTGTTCACTGACTACTGGTCACAGACCGGGCAACTACCATAATTTGTTTGCGGGTTAATTCAGCTTCATCATAAGCGGCCAATTCCGCGCGAAGGGCCGGAGTCAGTTGGGCTTGCGCCCGCTCGTCCTGCTCGGTGAGCCACTGTTCAACGTGGAAAAATTTTTCAAGGGCGGCACGGTACTGGCCTTCGCGCCACTGATTAAGGATGACCCCGGGGGTATAAGTCGACTCCTCGGGCTGGCGCAGATGATGCCAGGGCTGCCGGCCATCGGTGGAAAAGGCTCCGTTATAACTGGCATAGGGCACGATATTTGCCACCAAAAGGCCGTGTGGTTTGAGCACGCGGGCGGCTTCGGCCAGAAGTGCGGCCACATCCGGGGCGTGTTGGAGATAATTCAGGCAGACTACCACGTCAAAGCTGCCGGCCGCGAAATCCAGCCGGGTCAGGTCGGCCAGCACAATTTTAGCCCCGTTCCACTTGAGTTTGAGGCCGCTGTGCTGGGCCAGCAGTTGGTAATAACGGTCGGTGGCTTCCTGCCAGGCCTTGACATACTTGCCGCGCCGGAACCAATGTTTGAAACCGGGCAAGGGCAGATAGGCAGGCGGGATATGCAGGTCAGCGCCCGTCACTT
>CAZDMM010000413.1:0-6063 GCA_964505845.1 uncultured Caldilineaceae bacterium | reverse complement strand
TTTAACGCCCATTGAATTAAAAAGCAGTGTTTGAGGGGCCAGCGGCCCGCATGCCAGGTCTAAAAGGACGCCAGCTTTGAGCGACGTCCCGGCCTGTTCCAGCAGGCCGGTCACCCGTTTGAAGATTTGAGCATCGGCTTCGGCCCGGTGGGCCAGGCTGGTGAGGGGCTGGTAGTTAGGCGGCCGTTGAAAAATAGCGGCTGCAAAGGCCGCCAGGTCTGGGTGACCAATGTCTTTCAGCATGGTCTTAACAGCCGGGTCGGGGCAAAGGGCTATCCACTGCGTCAGGCTGGTCAGGCAGTTCAGCTCAGTAGCCAGGTCGGTTAAGATTTGATTATCAAGGGCATCCAGGGTTGGCTCACCCTGGCTCAACTCGCGCAGATAACTCAGCCCTGCGGCGGGGTTGAAACAGGCAGCGTACCAGGCCACCGTCAGCAGTCGCCAGGGGCGCAGCGGTACCAGGGAATTTTCGGCGGTGTCCCGGCAGTAAGCCGCCAGCCAAACGCCGGTTTCGGGCGCAGTAGGTTTAGCCAGCAGCCCCCGGATTAAATCCGGCATGCTGTAGCGAGCCGGGATGTGGCGAAAGTTGCTGAAGAAGGTTTGCAGGCGCGGCTCCGGGGCGTGAGCTATCCAGTTAGCCAGGCGCACGTGAGCATCCAGATCATTGGCCCCTTCGCTCAAAATGTCGGCCAAATGCTCCGAAATTGCCGGTTGGTTTTGGTTAAGCCACATGAGGTAAGGCCAGGCCCGGTCAAGGTCATATTCCGCTGCCAGCCAGACCATGCAGATCACCCGCCAGCGCAAATGATCAGGCGTGCTCATATGGCCGCTGGCGCGAATGAGTTCGTATAGCCAATTGCCTGTAGCTGCATCAGGCGGTTGTTGTAACAGGAGACGCAAGTGTTCGTCAATGTTTTCAGGAATCGGGGTTAGGGCCGGTAAGGTTGGGCTGGGAATCATTTATCCTCGTTGAATCCAAATTTGTGTGAAGCATGATAAGGACAAATAGGGGTTAAATCAAATTTGTGAGAAGGGCGTAAGTTCCAAAGCAACCACTCCCAGCGCTTCTTTTTCAGGAGGATAGATAGCCCGGCAGGCGGCTAGCAAAGCGGGCCGGTCGGGTAGATCAGGGGCAATGGCCAGGGGGTTCTCGGCCGCTACTAAAGCTTCAAAATCGGGGTAATAGCGAATAGCCTGGATAAAATAACGATGCTGATTGTTGAGCAAGAGCACATCGCCGGGCTGCAAGCGCACAATGTTGGCGTAACCCACCCGCACTTCTACAATTTTGCGGCCGGCCAGGATTTGTTGTAAATAAGTTTCTTGAATCCACAGAGTTTTTTGGCGAGGCATGGCGGTAGGTTAGGCAGTCAAACGACTGATCCCTACCCAGAGTTGATAAGAGCCAAAGCCAAGCAAGAGCAGCGCTGAAATTACCTTGAGCAGATAACCGGCCTGGGGGCCAAAGCGGCCGGCAGTGGCAAACAGAGTCACAATGCCAATTGTGCCGCCGATGAGGGCCAGATAAAACCCCACCACAAAACTTAGCCCTATCATCGGCGATTGCTGCCAGCCTTGCAGCACCAGCGGGCCGGCAATGACGCTCCAGAACAGGTAGGGGCCAGGGCTAAGGGCGTTCATCAGCACCGCCTTAAAAAAACTTTGCCGGTTGGCCTGGCTTGAGGCGGCCAGCCTGGCTTGCCCCTTTTGTAAGCTGGTGACCATCCCAAAAACCAGGTAAAGAATAAACAGGCCGCCTATAATTTGCAGAATATCGAGCAGCCAGGCCGGGGTCTGGATGAGAACCCACATGACCAAAGCGATAATGGGGCCATCGCTCAACAGAGGGGCAAAAGAGGCCGGCCAGGTGCGTTTCCAGCCATTTTGCAGAGTTTGAGCCAGCAAAAAAGCTTGAAATGGGCCGGGGGTAGCCGTAGCCGACATGCCCCAGGTTAACCCTTGTAAGAAATAGAGTAGCAAATTCTTCTCCTCTCTGAAAATAGACCGGGGACCGGAGACCGGAGACCGAGGACAAATACCCGGTCATCTGTCCTCGGTCTTCGGTCATTGGCGACAAAGAATTGTGGTAGATTATAACACAACCCAATGAAAATCCAAGCGAGTTCATAAAACCCCCAAAAATTGGGGTATTGATAACGGGGTATTTATGCTAATATCAATATCAAAGTTTCCCTCCTTCTCATCGGTCTTCTCCTTCACCCCCGGCTGAGTCACTCAGCCGGGGGCACTTCGTTTAAAGGGGGTTGCACCAAAGGGCCGGAAGGTTGACTAAAGAAGCTGCAATCCTCCAGCTTTCAGGCTCCGCCAATGCCCGATACCCAGGTTGATCGTCCAACTTCATCCGAGAAACCCCAAATAATTAGGGTGTTATAAGAGGCCCGATAGTGCTATTCTAAGCGTAGAAGTTTCCCTCCTTCTCATCGGTCTTCTCCTAAGCCCCCGGTTGACTGCCTCAACCGGGGGCAACCCTTTTAAAGGCCCTTGTTTTAATCACTGTTGATTTCGAGTTGCCTCAGAGCGACTTTATGTGGTATGCTTGCCGGATATGAGCGGACGTTATCAGATTCCCGCCGGTGAGGCCAGGATCGAAATCCAGGTAAAAAACTCCCGGTTCATTGGGCGCGCCGGCTATACCCCCACCGTAGCCGAGGCCAGAGCCTTTATCGAGCGAGTCAAAATGGAGGAGCCTGGCAGCACCCATGCAGTTTATGCTTTTGCCGTAGGGCATGGGGCTACGGTGACGCATGGCATGAGCGATGCCGGAGAGCCGAGCGGGACGGCCGGCCGGCCGGCCCTGGCAGTGGTGAAGGGCGGCGGGCTGGGCGATGTGACGGTGGTGATTGTGCGTTATTTTGGCGGCACCAAGTTGGGTACGGGTGGTCTGGTCAAAGCATACACCGAAGCAGCCCAATCAGTTTTGGCCGTTTTGCCGCTTACAGAAAAGGTGGAGCGAAAATCGGTGCGGGTGGCCGTGCCTTATCATTATTATGAATTGTGCCAACGCCTGGTTGAGGTTCATCACGGGCAGGTGGATAGCGAAGAATTTGGAGTCGAGATCAATTTGCAGCTTACCTTCACGGCAGATGATCTTCCTGTTTTCCAAAGCGCTCTTGCTGAGGCTACGCACGGCAAAATAACATTACACGTTTGAACGTTCAACCTTGCCTTTGACAACCCTTGCTCCCTGCATTATCATAATTTTTGAAAAGTGAGGTTGATTATGGCAACCGTTTTGGAAAAGATTCGGGTTATAGATGTGACTCAAGCGTTGGCCGGCCCCTATTGTACGATGCTGTTGGGGGATATGGGCGCTGACATCATCAAAGTTGAGACGCCCGGTTCGGGGGATCAAAGCCGGGGTTGGGGGCCGCCCTTTGTGGCCGGGGAAAGCGCCTATTTTCTCAGCATCAATCGTAACAAGCGCAGTTTAACCTTAAATTTACAGGCCGCCGAAGGACGCGCTGTGCTGCATAAGCTTGTGGCGACGGCGGATGTTTTTGTGTGTAATATTCCCAAAGCCGCTTCGCGCCAGCGGGCCGGCGTGGATGCTGAAACCTTGCAGCGTTTGAACCCCCGCTTAATTTATTGCCTGATCAGTGGTTACGGGGGCGATGGCCCTTACGCCGAGCGTCCCGGCTATGATTTGATTGCCCAGGGCGAGGCCGGTTTGATGAGCGTTACCGGTGAGCCAGCAGGCGAGCCGATGCGTTACCCTATCCCGATTGCCGATATTACCACCGGCATGTACGCTACCATCGGTATTTTAGCCGCTCTGTTGGCCCGCGAGCGCACCGGCCAGGGGCAGGTATTGGATATGACCCTCTTTGAGAGCCAATCGGCCTGGCTGACGATGCTGGCCTCGTCGCTGCTGAACGGCGGCCAGGAGCCGCAACGTTTGGGCAATATTCACCCCAATATTGTGCCTTACCAGGTTTTTAAGGCGCAAGACAAATACATGATTTTGGCGGTGGGCACTGAAAAGTTGTGGCAGGCCTTTTGTGACGCTTTGGGCCTGGAACATCTTAAAAACGACCCTCGGTTTGCCACTAATGCCGACCGCAACCGCAACCGGGCCGTATTAGTGCCGCTGTTGGAAGAGATATTTGCCGGCCAGCCGGCCAACTACTGGCTGGAGAAGTTAAAAAATACCGGCATTCCTAACGGCCCGATTAACACCATTGCTGAAACCCTGGCCCATCCGCAGCACCGGGCGCGCCACTTTATTGTGGAGCTGCAGCATCCCCTGGCCGGCCTGGTCAAATCTATGGGGAACCCGGTCAATTTTTCTGACACCCCGGTCAACTATCGCCTGGCCCCGCCGCTTTTGGGCCAGCACAGCGGCGAAGTTCTGGTTGAGTTGGGCTATGATGAAGATACGATCGCAGCATTTCGAGACAAAGGTATCATCTAACTACGTGACGCCTGGCACGCGTCACTATTTTGAGGAGTTATTAATCATGAGCGAGGAAAAGGAAAAAATCACCGTTACTATCAATCGCCGGGATCGGACGATGGTCTTTCCCGTGAATGAACGAGATAAGCTGCGCGATATTTTGCACGACCGGATCTGGTGGGACCGGCGCAGCAACCGTTGGGCGGGGCGGGGTGACGTGGAAGAGCTTAAAGAAATCCTGGAAGCCCAGGGGTACGAGGTAAAGTTAGTCGGGATAAAGTAAACTACTTCGGGTGACTGGCACTTTTCTTTGCTGGCAAATTTAGGAAAACCTATCAATCTTATTGTTAGCCAAGCGCCAGTCACCTTAATGTGAGCAATCACAGAAAAACAAAAAACCGGGAGCAGCCTCCCGGTTTTTGTTTGGGTTAAAAAAGTTATTCTTCCTCTTCTTTGCGCTCTTTGGCCCCGGTGAGCACTTCTGGCTCGGCGCTGACAGGAGCGACTTCTTCCAAAACTTCTTCGACGCGCGGCGGTTCAACCTTGGCCACCATCGACTCTGGATCGTTGAGGATAGTGATAGTGCTGGGCACCTTCAAATCGGCCACGGTAATAATGTCATCAAACGTGGCCAGGCTCTCGATATTAACCGAAACAGCCGAGATAAGGTCGGCCGGCAAACACTCAATTTCTACCTCGGTTAAGCCATGCACCAGGGTTCCGGCAAAATCTCGCACGGCGGGCGAAATTCCTTCAAAAACGATGGGTACTTCGGCGGTCACTTTTTCTCTCATATTGACGGCATAAAAATCAACGTGGAGATAACCGTGCTTGATGGCATCCCGCTGAATTTCCCGAGCCAGGGTCATGACCGGCTTGTTTTTGCCAACTTGCAAAGCAATGAGCTGGTGCGTGCCGGTTTGAGTCAAAACTTTGTTCAGGGCTTTGGCTTCAACCTGGATTGGGCTGGTTTCGGGGGTATTACCATAAATAACCCCTGGCACATATCCCTGCCGCCGGAGCTGCTTAACATGCTTTCCGGTGGCCTGGCGAATTTCTGCTTTAAGTTCAATCGCATCCATATTTTTATGACTCCTTTGTGGCGAATACTGTGTTCAGTACAGGTCTCTAGATAAGTGAGTATCAAAGTTGCTTAAAATGGCTTAACAAAATAAAATCGCCCCACTTAAGTGTGACGATTCAGTAAACAACTTTTCTATTTTAGTGACGATGGCGACTTTAGTCAAATTCATTTTACTCTATCGAAGCGCGAATTTTAAGGTTGGGGCTATTTACAATTTTAACTTCCTGGTATAAAACAAAAGTTATGGGAAAAAAGCAGTCAGAAAATACTCCTTTGATGAGCGTTGAAGCCGCTCTCCAGGTTATATTGGGGCGGATTGAGCCGGTTGAGACCGAGGTGATACCCTTAAGGCAGGGATTAAACCGGGTTCTGGCCCAGGCCATCATCTCCCCGGTCAATGTGCCGCCTTTTGCCAATTCGGCTATGGACGGTTACGCGGTTATCGCTGCCGACAGCCAGGCCGCTTCGCCTCAAACGCCGGTATGTTTGCGGGTGATTGATAACATTGCGGCCGGAGCCACCCCCTCTAAAACGGTTTCAAGCCAAACGGCAGTGCGGATTATGA
>CAZDMM010000412.1:0-6796 GCA_964505845.1 uncultured Caldilineaceae bacterium | reverse complement strand
TGCAATTGAGCGCATCCCGGTTTTAACAAATTACATTTACCCCTCGTTCCCAAACTCAGTTTGGGAACGAGATAAAATCAAATCAAGGAGAAAACCATGAGTACCAACGGATTTAATCAACAAAAAGCAGAGAGCTTTACCGAAAAAATGGTAGAAGTGCTTAACCACGGGGCGCTGGCCTTGATGACCAGCATCGGCCACCGTACCGGACTCTTCGATACGATGGCCACGCTGCCGCCGGCCACCACCGGCCAGATTGCCGCCGCCGCCGGTTTACAAGAACGCTACGTGCGGGAGTGGCTGGGGGCAATGGTGGTCGGGCGAGTGGTTGAGCACGACCCGGAAACCGCCACCTATAAGTTACCCCAAGAACACGCTTCTGCGCTCACCCGCGCCGCCGCGCTCAACAACCTGGCCGCCTTTACCCAGTACATTGGGCTGCTTGGCAGCGTGGAAGATGGCATTGTAGAATCGTTCCACCAAGGCGGCGGCGTCCCTTATTCGGCTTTTCCGCGCTTCCATGAGGTTATGGCCGAAGACAGCGGCCAATCGGTGCTGCCGGCGCTGCTGGATCATATCCTGCCGCTGGTTCCGGGGCTGATCGAGGCGCTGCGACAGGGTATTGAGGTGCTGGATGTGGGCTGCGGCCAAGGGCGCGCCCTGATGCTGATGGCCCAAGCCTTCCCGCGCAGCCGCTTCCGAGGCTATGATTTCTCGGAGCAGAGTATTGGCTGGGCGCGGGCCGAGGCGCAGCGGCAAGGCTTGACCAATCTACATTTTGAAATACAAGATGCCGCCACTCTAACTGAAGTGAGCCGCTACGACCTGATCACGACTTTTGATGCCATTCACGACCAGGCCAAACCGGCCGCCGTGCTGCGCAATATCTATCAAGCCTTAAAGCCCCAAGGGGTGTACCTGATGCAAGATATTGCCGGGTCGAGTCACGTCCACAACAATATTGACCACCCGCTGGGGACTTTACTGTACACCGTTTCCTGTATGCACTGCATGACCGTCTCGCTGGCCTATGATGGTGAAGGGCTGGGCGCAATGTGGGGCCGGGAAAAGGCGCTGCAAATGCTGGCCGAGGCCGGCTTCACCCGGGTAGAAGTCCACGAGCTGGCTCACGACATTCAAAATCATTACTACGTCAATCGGAAATAAGCATGACTACCAATAACAGTAACACTCTAACCAAAAAAATAATCGTAGAATGGGCTCCGTTTGAGTTGGCTGAAGGTGTGGACGAAGCTACACTTCTAGCAGCATCCGAAGCCTTGCAAGCTGAATTCATCAGCCAACAAAGCGGCTTCATCAGCCGTGAACTCTTAAAGGGCCAAGCGAATCAGTGGGTGGATATTGTTTATTGGAACAGTCTGGAGGAGGCCGAGCAAGCAGCTCAAAATGCCGCCAACAGTCCGGTTTGTTTTAAGTATTTCCAATTGATGGTTGGCGCAGACCATGCTGACCCCGGGGCCGGGGTGTTGCATTTTGAGCAAGTAAAGACGTACCAACGGAGTCGCCTATGAAAAAAGGAACTGCAATGAGCATAAAATCTGATGTCATTAACAGCCAAACGGACGGTGGAGCTTTTAGTCACGCTATTGTCATCGGTAGCAGTATTGCCGGTCTCACCATAGCGCGGGTATTAACCGATCACTTTGACCGGGTGACCATTATCGAACGGGATCATCTACCCGATAGGCCAGGCTTCCGGCGAGGTGTGCCGCAAGCCTGGCACGCCCACACCCTTCCGCTGCGAGGTCAGGCTATGCTTGAGCACTTATTCCCAGGATTGAGCAATGACCTGCTGGCTAACGGAGCAGTATCGGTTAATGGCGGCAGTGAAATGGCTATTTTTATGGCCGGTGGCTGGCACCAACTCCGCCAGCATGCCGCCGTCGTTTCAATGAGTTGCAGCCGGCCCTTGTTGGAAACAACAATTTACCGGCGACTGGCTAACCACCCCCGGGTTCAGATCATTCAAGACCATGAAGTGGTAAGTTTATGTACCGACCACACCGGCCAGGCTGTAACCGGGGTGCAATTACGCCGCAGGCATCAATTACGCCAAAACAAAATCAATCTGTGGGCCAATCTGGTGGTAGATGCAAGTGGACGAGATTCCCATGCGCCGTATTGGCTGGAAAATTTGGGCTTTGTTCCACCCCAAGAGTCGGTGGTGAACTCCTTTACAGGATACGCCAGCCGCATCTATCGCCAGCCACTTAATTTTAATGAGACGTGGAAAACGCTCTACGTGCGGCCCACACCGCCAAATTCTACCCGTGACGGCATAACCCGCGGCGGCGTCATCCTACCTATCGAGGGTAACCACTGGTATGTAACCTTAATCGGGATGGCCCGCGACTACCCTCCGACTGATGACGCGGATTTTCTGGATTTCGCCCGCAGCCTGCCCACGCCGAAATTTTACGAGGCGATCAGAGCTGCAGAACCGCTCACGCGGGCGGCCGGTTTCCGCCGGACCGAAAATCGGGTGCGCCATTACGACAGGCTGCCTCGCTACCTGGAGGGTTTTCTGGTGTGCGGTGATGCGGCTTACGTGCTGAATCCGGTGTATGCCCAAGGCATGACCGCGGCCGTAACGGGCAGCCAGGCGCTGGCTCACTGTTTAAGGGCGCAACGACGCCAGGGTAACCTGACCGGCCTGGCCGGCGCTTTTCAAATTAAATTGAGCCAGACTGTGGGCGACTCGTGGCAATTAGCTATCCGTGAAGATAAACGTTGGGCTACCACGGAAGTTGCTGACCATATTCCTTCGATCCGGCCTCGGGTTTCAAGGCCAGCGGTCGCTCCTGTTCCAACGCCACTAAGCTATAGCCTTGCTTACCAATAACAATGCTTTTGAGGCCCGCTGAACAGAGGAGCATAAAACAATGTTGAAAGAAATCCTCAGCCAGCGAAATAACATTTTAATTCGACGACTCATTTTGGAATCGGGCGAGGCGCTGCCCTGGCATACCGATGCTTGCACCCGGTATTCTGTCGTCATTCGTGGCGAGGCGCTGGGTATCGAGTTTCGAGATTCTGGAGAGATTGAGACATTCCCGGTTTATCCGGGTCTGGCCGAATGGGATGAGCCGGAACCACGAGTCCACCGGGGCGTCAATGTGGGCGCGGTTCCCTACGAGGAAATCGTCATCTTTTTTCTGGACGATCCCGATATGGATCCTCAACCCGAATCTGCCTAGACAAACCGTACTCAGTAGATCCAAAATTTCCGCTCCAGGAGTGACAAAGCTATGCTTTGTCACTTCAGAATTTGGACTACTGATACTGGTTAGTGAGCTTGAGGAGGCTTTATGTTATCCGTGAGAACCATGAGCAACATCAAGGAGGCCATCCTGTTTTCTTGTCAAGACTCGATCGCAACGATCACTTTCAATCGCCCCAAGGTGTTGAACGCTATTGACTTGAGCATGGCCGAGGCCCTGCACCGGCGGCTGAGTGAGGTGGAACGTGATCCTGGGATCAGGGCCGTTATTTTGATCGGCCAGGGCCGGGCCTTTTGCGCCGGGGGTGACTTACGCTTTGCCCTGGCGGTCAACCCCCACTCACCGGGCGATTCCTTTTTGGCGCTGACCCAAACCTTACATGCCTCTATCCTGAAACTGCGCCAGATGCCAAAACCGGTCATTGCCGCTATCAATGGCCCGGCGGCCGGGGCGGGTCTGTTTTTGGCCCTGGCCTGCGACTTGCGGGTAATGGCGGACTCGGCCTATCTCAAGCAAGCCAACACCTCGCATGGGTTGTCTATCCCGGCCGGCGGCACCTTTACCTTGCCCCGGCTGGTGGGCCTGGCCCGCGCCCTGGAAATTGCTTTATTGGATGAGCCAATCCCGGCGGCCCGCGCCCTTGAACTTGGCCTGGTGAATCAGGTTGTTCCAGAGAATCGCTTGCTGAGCGAAGCCCATCAATTGGCCCAACAGGTGGCCAGCAGGCCGGTAGGCGCGCTGGGACGGGTCAAACGGCTGCTGAACGGGGCTTTTGAGACTTCGCTGGCAGAGCAGCTTGAACGAGAACGGCAGGAGATTGCCGCCAGCGCCAATTCCGCCGAAGGGCGCGCAGGGATAGCCGCTTTTTTGGCAAAACGCCAACCTGACTATAGGCGCGAGGAGATATGACCGACGCGGAACGCAACAAAGCTTGCTTGCCTTTGTCAAGGCAGTTAACGCTAAGGACTGGAACGGCATCGAATCGCTGGCAGCGCCTGATCTCATCCACCACAGCTACGCCGCCGTTGAGCCAGGCGTAAGAAGCCGAGAGGACCTTCTTACTTTCCTGCACGGTGAATACCGGGCGGAGCAGCTTGGGTAGGAGCGGTAGAGGATCATTGCCCGCGCCAATCCGGTCAAGCGGTCTCCGCAAGCGCCTCCACCACCACATCTGGCAACGTTCGGTTTTCAGCATAGGCTTGCGCGGCGGCCATGAGGTCAGTCTTTTCTTTTCCAGCCTCAGCACGATACCCCTCCAAGAGCTGCTGGACTTCAACCTGCGTGGCATGATCACTGGCCGGGTGCTGCCGGATAAAGGCCAGCACCTTTAAGCCGTATTCGGGCCGGCTGCTTTTGAGCAAAAGTTCACCTATCGCCTTCAAAATCGAAACCATGAGCGGTACAAACTGAATCTCTGCCGCCAGTTGCAGGGCCTGGTGAAGCTGTTGCCGCGCCCGCTGAAGGTCGCCCTGCCGGCCGGCAGCCACCCCCAGCCCCTGGTAGGCTCGCGCCAGGCCGCCTTTATCGAAAATGTTTTGATAAAGGCCCAGGCTTTGCTGGTAAAGCTGCTGCGCTCGCTCATACTGCTTTTGCTGCAGCGCGATCTTACCCAGATGATTGAGCGCCACTGCTATCCCTTCAGGATCATTGAATTCTTGGCGCAGCCTGTAGCTTGTTTCAACGTGCTGTTGAGCCACGGCCACATCGCCCAGCGCCAGGGCGCTTTCGCCTAACAGGTTGAGGCAGTAGGCCATAAACCAGCGGTCATCACGCTGTTGGGCCAGGGTGTAGGCTTGCCCGGCATATTGCCGGGCGATCTGGTAATGACCCTGACCAAAGGCGGCGCTGGCCAGGGCGTAATAGGCTAGCGAAAGATTGGCCTGATGCCGGGAGGTCTCGCTTTCCCGCAGCGCCTGCTCCCCATACTGAAAGGCAAGGGCGTAATCCCCCCGAATGGTGGCAATCAGGCTCAAGGCTAAGGCCGGATGTGTGCCGTATCCAGGCATAGGCGGAAGACCGAGCTGCCGGTACAGTTGGCGGCATTGTTGCAGCACCACCTCGGCTTGGTCTAACCGGCCCAGGCGGATGAGCATCCAGCCCCACCAGATAATCACTTCCACCAGGGTCAACTTGATGGGGTCACTCGCCTCGACCTCGGTGAGCCGCCGGTAGGCTTCTTCCCAGGCCGTCGCGCCTTCCAGATAGCGGCTTTGAAATTGACAAAATGCCTGGAGCGGCCAAATTAACTTTTGAATTTCTGCGAGTTTGAGGTTCTTAACTGCCCAGCGCCAGGCGGCCCAAACGTTATCGTACTCGGCCGCGATGGCGGCCACGGCCTGGCGTTGTTGGCCGCCCAGCAAGGCTGCGGTATGCTGCTGCAGGAGATCGGCGTAGTAGGCGCAGTGCGCCTCATTGGTTGTGGCGACGCTTTCGGGCGATTCAGCCAGCCGCCCGGCGGCGTACTGCCGCAGCAGTTCGTGGATGTGATAACGCCCGCTTGAGGTGACTTGCAGCAACGACTTATCCACAAATGTCGCCAGGTCTTTCAGCGAGGCCCCGGCTACCGCATGGGCGGCCTCGCGGCCAAATCCCCCTTGCAAAACCGATAAACGCTGAAATACCTCTCGTTCGTGTGCTGTCAGTAATTGCCACGACTGTTCCAAAACCACCCGCATACTGCGGTGGCGTGCGGGCACATTCTGCTGCCGGCTGGTGAGAATATCGAGGCCGCGCTCGATCTCGGCCGCAATGGCCTCGACCGGCAGAACCTTGAGCCAGGCGGCGGCTAACTCGATAGCCAGGGGCATGCCCTCAACCAGGCGGCACAGCCGGAGCACGGCAGCTCGCTCGGCGGCCAGCGAAAACTCGGCGCGGGCGCGGGCGGCGCTTTGCACAAAAAGCTGCACCGCGTCGTAATGCTCAAGCGCAGCAGCGCCGGAGTCATCGTTTGCCAAAGATGGCCGCTCGCCGGCCGGAAAGGACATCCCCTCTACCGGATGAAACCAGGCTTCCTGCAAATTCAGAGCCTCACGCGAGGTCGCCAGAATTTTTATACGGGGCGCGGCAGCCAGGAGATCGGCCATGAGGCCAATCACTCCACCATCACCCTGCCCGGAGGACTCCTCCTTTTCAATAGGGAGCGGCGGCGAGGCCAGTAAATGCTCTAAATCATCCAACACCAGCAGCATTTCTTTGGGGTGCAGATAGTCCAGCAACTGCTGTTTGGGCGAAGCGCCGCCATAAAATGAAACGCCCATCGCTTCGGCCAGGGCGAAGACCACGCCGTTGGTCGAACTGACCGCCGCGAGCGGGACAAAACAAATGCCGTCCCCAAAGAAACCTTCATCCAGAGAGCGGTTGAGCCTTTGGGCGACCTGCAGGGCCAGCCGGGTTTTGCCGATGCCCCCCGGCCCCACCAGGGTTAATAAGCGACAATTCCGGTCGGTGAGCCGGCGGATGATCTCGGCCAGTTCGCGTTCCCGTCCGACGAAGGGGGTTGGTTCAGGCGGCAGGTTATGAAGAGGGGCAGGAGGGGGTCTTTCACCCCTGCCCCC
>CAZDMM010000411.1:0-6819 GCA_964505845.1 uncultured Caldilineaceae bacterium | reverse complement strand
TTACCCTGCCGGTGGGCTAAACCTGAACCAATGCCTGCCTGAACTTGTCCCGGCCAATATCTATCCCCCTTTTGAATTGCCCTATCACGGTATAGATGATTTGCCTCTAAAGCTTAAGTATGCGCAGCTTTTCTCAAAGGGCGCCCCGGACCGTGTTTTTAGCATCAAACGCAAGGGTGAAGTGATCCGCCTGGGATTTGTCGTCACCCGCAACCACGAAGGCATCTTTTACAGCCTGATGCGCGGCCTCATTAATAACCTCACTTCACCCGAATTTGACATCACAATTATTTGTTCCGCCAGCGGAATGAGACGTATCCGGGCCGGGATAACCAACCTCAAAGTAGATTACCTGCTGCTCCCCGATGATTTGGAACAGGCCATCCGGCAGATTGAAACGGCCCACCTGGACCTGATTTTTTATTGGGAAGCCGGCAGCGACGCCATGAACTATTTTCTGCCTTTCTTCAGGCTGGCTCCTGTCCAGTGTAGTTGGGGTATCTCTATAACTACAGGCATCCCTGAAATGGATTACTTTATCTCCAGTGAGTTGTATGAAGCCCTGGGGGCAGAGAGTCATTATTCGGAACGATTGGTCAAATTCAAAACTTTGCCTACCTATTTCTACCGGCCCGTCTTACCGACACCCCTTAAACCACGCCGCCATTTTGGGCTGGCCGACAGCGCCCACCTCTACTTTTGCCCCCAAAATTTGTTAAAATTTCATCCCGAATTTGACCCTATTTTGGGCGAAATTTTGCGTCGTGACCCGGCTGGGCAGTTGATTCTGCTTCAAGCCCGTACCCTCCGCTTGAACGAAGATTTGCAGCATCGCCTCCGATACACCATTCCTGATGTTGTTGATCGCATCTATTGGCTGCCGCCCCTCGATTTTACCGATTTTATGAATCTGATTGCAATTAGCGATGTCATGCTAGATACCATCCACTACAGCGGCGGCAACACCACCCACGAAGCCCTGGCAACCGGCATCCCGATTGTAACTATGCCCTCGCCCTTTTTGCGTGGACGGTTAAGCCTGGGGCGCTACTTAAAAATGGGGCTGCTGGATTGTGTCGTAAACAGTCGCGCAGAATATATTGACAAAGCGGTTCAGCTTGGGACAGACCCCCTCTATCGTGACGCCGTGCGGGCCAAAATTTTGGCCGCAAATCATGTACTTTATGAAGATATGGAAGCGGTGCGTGAGTTTGAGCAATTTTTTAGGCAGGCGATTGAATTGACCCGGAGGGCAAATTGAAGCAGCTTGAGTTTGGGGGTCAATATGCTCCAGCCACCTGGCCCTCGGTATCCCTCTGCATGATTGTCAAAAATGAGGAGCAAGACTTGGCAGCGTGTTTAGAGTCAGTAGGCGATTTACCCAGCGAAATCATCATCGTAGATACCGGCTCCACCGACCGCACGGTTGAGATTGCCCGTGCTTTTGGGGCGCAGGTTAAACATTTTACCTGGCGTAATGATTTTGCCGCCGCTCGCAATGAGTCGCTCAAGTATGCAGCCGGTGATTGGATCTTTTGGATGGACGCCGATGATAGATTATCACCTGATAACCTGGATCGTCTCAAGCAGGCTCTGGTTTGTGGGCAGGCCGATGTATACCGGTGTCGTATAGTCAGCCCGGCTGCTACCTGGCTTGGAGTTAACGCTACTGGGTTACACTTCCGCCTGTTCCGCAACCATGTGGGTTTGTGGTTTCAATATCCACTGCACGAAGATTTAAAGTTGAACGCCGCCCATCGAGCCGTCACCGTCGCCTGCACCAATATCGCTGTCACTCACACCGGTTACAACGTTTCCCAAGAGACGCTGCAAGCTAAAGCCCGGCGCAATCTGGCGATTATCGAGATGTGTTTGGCCGACGACCCCCATAACCGGCGCTGGCAGCATCATCGAGCCATATCCCTTTCTCTTTTGGGAGAGTTTCAAGAGGCGGCCAACATGTATGAGGCGGTGGTGGCGCAGCCGCCGGCAAATCTCAGTTGGGAGGTTGACATATACCAGGCCCATATTTCCCTGGTGGCCGCTTATGTTAACCTCAACCGGCTTCAACTGGCTCAACTGGCCTTGCAGCGAGCCTTGAGTCTTTTTCCCCGGCGGCGGCATCTGGCTATTATGGCCGGCATGTTTTACCTGGATCAGGATCAGCCGGCACAGGCCCTGGCTCATCTGGAGTACGCCCAGGAGCTGCCCCCCAACTCCGACGAGGTGGGACATGCCTGGCAACCGGGAGTTTTGGAGAATTATCTCAGCCAGGCTTATTTGCGGCTGGGGCGCTGGCCCACAGCCCATCAAGCTAGCCAAAAGATGCTGAACCAAATGGAGATCAACCCACAGGAACGTTCCGTTGATCCGCAGATTTGGCAGCAGGCGCAGCAGTGGGTTCAACAAAAAAAGTCGGCTCAAGCGGTTAACTTGTTAATCCCATGGGCTGTTGGTCAACCCCAGGTGCTGCGGCTGTTGGCCCAATTAGAGCGACAACAACAGCATTGGCATACCGCCCTGGATTATTGGAGTCAGGCCCTGGCTTTGGTTAAACCAGAGCCGGAAGATTGGGTTGAGTTGGCTGCCCTGGCGCTGCTCAAAACCGGCCAACCAAACAGCGCCGCCCTATTGTGTCGCCTGGTCTTGGCCGAGCATCCTGACCATCCGGCGGCCCAACACTTGTGGCAAACCCTCTCCAGCCACCCCGGCAACTTTTGGGTTATGCTGACCGGCCTGGTTCGTACCCTGTTAACTTCACCTCAACCCTGCCTGGCCGAACAACAGCTTAACCAATGCGCCCAGGCGGTAGGCCTGACCTTGCTAGAATTACTGCGGCTGCATGCCCTGCATCTGATCAACGAGCGGGACTATTTGCTGGCAGCCCAAACCTTTTCATTTATCATTAGCCAAAACGCCGCCGATGCCTCTACCTATAAATCTTTTGCCGTGGCGCTTCAGGGTTTGGGGCGCGAGGACGACGCGATTGTGGCCTGGCAAATAGCCCACCGTTTAGAATAGTCACAGGAGATTATATGAAGCGAGTTAAGCGCCCTAAACAACCTTGTCAAGCTTCAACCGCTACCCTAACAGATCATTCTGCCCCGCTGAAGCCGGTAGGCATCAGCCTCAATTTTGAGGGACATCGTTCTCCGGCCGCGTGGCCGGCCGTCTCATTGTGTATGATCGTGAAAAATGAGGCTGCTAACCTGGCCACCTGTCTTGCCTCTGTGGGCGATCTGCCCGGCGAAATCATCATTGTGGATACCGGCTCTACCGACCAAACGGTTGAAATTGCCCGCTCGCTTGGCGCTACAGTCAGACACTTTCCCTGGATCAATGATTTTGCCGCCGCCCGTAATGAATCAATCAGAGATGCGAGCGGTGAATGGATTTTTTGGATGGATGCCGATGACCGGCTGTCGCCCGAAAATCTCAACCGGCTCAAACAAGCTCTGGTGTCGGGCCAGGCTGATGTTTACGCCTGCCAAATTGTCAGTGCAAACGAGGGGAAACAAACTGGCACAGAGCACTGGCGGCTCTTTCGCAATCATGTAGGTCTGCGTTTTGAACGCCCCCTGCATGAAACGGTGCTGCCGCTGGCGGCTCAACTGGGCCTGCGCCTGGCCGTAACCAATGTCATCATTGACCACACTGGTTACCAAATTGACGCTGACGAGTTAAAGGCCAAAGCCCGTCGTAATCTGGCCATCATTCAAGGGGTGTTGGCGCGCCAGCCCGACGATCTCCACTGGCGCTATCACTATGGAGTCTGCCTGGCCGTGTTAGAACAGTACGAAGCTGCCGCTGAGGCGTATGAAGCCGTCATTGCCCGCCCGCCGGCCAGTTTGCACTGGGATATGGATATTTACCAGGCGCACGTGTCTTTAATAGAAGCTTATATTAAAACCAAACGTTGGGAGGAAGCCCGGCGGGTGTTACAGCAGGCGCTTAAGGTCTTTCCAGCCCGGCGGCATCTGGCTATTACCGCAGGCATGTTTTATCTGCTCACTGATGAGCCAGAGCGAGCGGTTGAGCACCTG
Organism: uncultured Caldilineaceae bacterium; assembly: GCA_964505845.1. Taxonomy (GTDB): domain Bacteria; phylum Chloroflexota; class Anaerolineae; order 4572-78; family J111; genus DSQQ01. Next base: position 2,776 of record CAZDMM010000411.1, on the reverse strand, counting down.
GAGCGAGCCAGAACCCTGGCTGCGTCGTCGGACCGAATTGGCCATGCCTGGGGGCCGGGTAAACTGGAAGCCGAATTGGGCTATGCTTATATGTTGTTGGGTAATTTTTCTCGCGCCAAACAGGCTTATCAGGCTATGTTGGCAGCCCAGGGAATTTCTAAACAGTCCCTTTCACCCGCTACCTGGTTGCAGGTTGAGCAGCTATCGCCCGATGTCCAGGTTGAGTTGCTAAATCCGGCGGCCCAGGGCGACCCCATTGCTTTACGCTGGCTGGTTCAAGCTGAAAAACAGCAGCAGCATTGGGACAGTGCGGCTCGTTATCTGGCGCAGGCCATAGCCCTTAGCCGGCTGCAGTCCGGCGAGTGGGCCACCCTGGCCGAATTGGTCTTACGCAGCGGTAAGCTGTCCAGCGCCCAACGCTTGGCTAACCTGGCCTTGTCTGAAAACGAGCAACAAGCCGATGCTTTGAACCTGTTGGCGCTAATGGCTATCCAAAGCAACAATTTTGAACAGGCTATGGTCTATCTGGTGCAAACCTTGCTGGCGAATCCCGCTCATACCTCGGCCAATTATAATCTGGAACAGATTGCCCAAGGCTTGAGTCTCTCCCCATTAGAAGCTGTCCGGATGCACGGGCTGCGGTTGACCAGCCGGCAAATTTATGGCCCGGCTAGTGAGGCGTTTGCCTTACTCATTAGCCTTCAACCTCATGATGTTGGAGCCTATAAAGCCCTCGCTGTCGCTTTGCAGGGTTTAGGCCGGGCCGATGATGCCTTGTTTGCCTGGCGTATAGCCGAACAAATGAACTCATAATGTCTAATCTCCAACCGCTGTTATCGCTGTGCATGATTGTAAAAAACGAAGCGGCCCATCTGGCTCGCTGCTTGGAGAGCGTTCGCGGGGTAGCAGATGAGCTGACCATTGTAGATACCGGCTCAACCGATGCCACCACAGCTATTGCTAGAGGCTATGGAGCGCAGATCCTGCATCACGTTTGGCAGGATGATTTTGCTCTGGCCCGTAATATCGGTCTGGAGCGGGCCACGGGTGCGTGGATTTTGGCCTTGGATGCTGACGAGATATTGGATGAGCCAACTCGCATTGAAATAAGACCTATGCTCAGCCAAACCACAGCCGATGGTCTGCGCCTGCGGATCAGGAATTTCACTCCGCCCGGCGAACTGCCGGCCTACGAGGATATGTATTATACCCGCCTTTATCGTAACAAGCCCCAATTTCGCTATGAGCAAGCTATTCACGAGCAGATTCGGGCCTCTATCGAGCAACATAATGGCCTAATTCAAGATACTGAGTTGATAATTTTGCATTTCGGTTATGCTCAACCCCTGGCTCAAGGGGGTGACTCGCGGGCCAGACGAAATTTGGCCGCTTTAGAGAAAGCAGTGGCTAACTCCGCTCATGACCCCTATTTGTATTACCAACTCGGCGTTACCTACAAATCATTAGGTAACCAACAGTTGGCGAATACTACTTTACAAAAGGCGCTTAAATTAGACCAGCAGACCCTAGACTCTACCACTCTTGATAAGCTTAATATGAGGCTGGCTCAACTCGCTTTGGCGCAAGATGAATTTATTCAGGCTATCCGTTATGCTCAACAGAGCTTAACCCAGAATCCCAACAATCTTACCTCGCATTATGTAATTGCCCTGGCAAATATGTTTAGCGGTAAGCTCCAACAGGCTTACCCCTACTTTATCCAGATTCGCCGCGCCCCCAATCTCAACCCGGCCCAGTTGGCTGATTTGGATCAGGTTTTGGAGTATTGCCGTCATGCCCTGGCTAAAGCAACACCTTACAATTTGTAAAAGTTCCGTAAACCTTTGTAGGGTAATCTAAAGTTTAGCTCCGGGCTGACGATATATATACCATACAACTGAATAACTACAACTACCCTCTCTCACGAAAGGAGATGCCATCGAGCTATTCAGCCCCTATCAAGATTACCCTTTACCGGCCCTTAAAGCTTAGAACTGCCGCTTTTTGGACCGGTCGTTCCCAAAGGTAGTTCGCCAAGACTTTTAATCAATTCTCAAAATGGGTAAGGATACCCAATCATTAACAAACACGGAGGTTTTATCCCATGGCACAAGCAGATTTCACCCGAATTGCATCAAATATCGGCGCTCTCAATGCGCTCAACTCTCTGAAGGACGTTAACAACAAACTGGCCATCCACCAACAGCGGCTCTCAACCGGCAAACGTATCAACAGCGCCGGCGATGACCCGGCGGGGTTGACCATCGCCAACAAACTCCAGGCTCGCTCCGAAGGTTTGACCACGGCTTTGAACAACATCGCCGATGCCAAAAACCTGCTGTCGGTGGCCGACGCCGGCATGAGCAAGATGAACGGCATCCTGGTTAACATGCGCAGCCTGGCCCAAACCGCTATGAACGACACGATGGGCACGGATGAGCGGGCCGCCATCGTCAAGCAGCTCACCTCTTACGCCACCCAAATTGGCGATGTGGTTAACGAAACCAAATGGAATGACGTTAAATTGCTCAGCAGCAGCGCCATGACCTTCCAGACCGGCGCTGACAACTCTGACGTAACTGCCTTCAGTGGTATAAGTGGGTTAGACTCGGCCACGTTACAAATCAACGTGACGGTGACCTCGGCCAGTACATCCTCTGACTTCGGCACCTATATGAATAGCATCAGCACTGCTATCAATACCGTGTCTGGCAAGTATGCCGATGTAGGCGCTCTGATCAACCGTTTGAGCTTTAAAGAAGAGCAACTGGCCGTA
>CAZDMM010000410.1:0-6824 GCA_964505845.1 uncultured Caldilineaceae bacterium | reverse complement strand
ACCACGATATTTACTCTATCGAAGATTTGGCCGAGCTGATCCACGACCTCAAAAACGCCAACTCGCAGGCCAGGATCAACGTCAAGCTGGTGTCGGAGGTGGGGGTCGGCACGATTGCGGCTGGGGTGGCCAAAGGTCACGCTGATGTGGTGCTCATCAGCGGCCACGACGGCGGCACCGGCGCCTCGCCCCAAACCAGCATCAAGCACGCCGGTTTGCCCTGGGAATTGGGGTTGGCCGAAACGCATCAAACCCTGGTGCTGAACAAGCTGCGCAGCCGCATTGTGGTGGAAACGGACGGCCAGCTTAAAACCGGGCGGGATGTGGTCATCGCCGCGCTGCTGGGGGCCGAGGAGTTTGGCTTTGCCACCGGGCCGCTGGTGGTGCTGGGCTGCATTATGATGCGGGTGTGCCACCTGGATACCTGCCCGGTGGGAGTCGCCACCCAAAACCCGGAACTGCGCAAAAAATTTAGCGGCGACCCGGCCCACGTGGTCAACTTTATGTACTTTATCGCCCAGGAGATGCGGGAGTTGATGGCCCAACTGGGTTTCCGCAGCGTCAATGAGATGGTTGGGCGTACCGACAAGCTGGAAGCCAAAGCGGCCGTGGATCATTGGAAGGCCCAGGGGGTTGATCTCTCCAGCCTGCTGTTCCAGCCCGACATGCCGCCGGAAGTGGGGCGCTACTGCCAGATTGCCCAGGATCACGGGCTGGATAAGGCCCTGGATAACCAGGTTTTGCTCGACTTGTGCCGCCCGGCCCTGGAACATGGCGAGCCGGTGGCCGCCACCCTGCCCATCCGCAACGTCAACCGGGTGGTGGGGACGATTCTGGGCAGCGAAGTGACCCGGCGCTACGGCCCGGCGGGTCTGCCGGAGGATACCATCCGCCTCAAGTTTCACGGCTCGGCGGGGCAGAGCTTTGGCGCGTACATCCCGCGCGGCCTTACCCTGGCCCTGGAAGGCGACAGCAACGATTACATCGGCAAGGGGTTGTCGGGCGGCAAGATTATTGTCTACCCGCCGGCCGAGTCCACCTTTGTACCGGAAGAAAATATCATTGTGGGCAACGTGGCCTTTTACGGCGCGACCAGCGGTGAAGCCTACATTCGCGGGGTGGCCGGCGAGCGCTTCTGCGTGCGCAACAGCGGCGTCCACGCTGTCATCGAGGGGGTGGGCGATCACGGCTGCGAGTACATGACCGGCGGGCGGGTGGTGGTGCTGGGCCGCACGGGCCGCAACTTTGCCGCCGGCATGTCGGGTGGAATTGCCTATGTGCTGGACCCGCAGGGCGACTTCCACCGCCATTGCAACCAGGAGATGGTCAACTTATTACGGCTGGAAGACCCGGCTGAAATCGCCGAGGTAGAGGCCCTGCTTCGCCGCCACGCCGAATATACCAACAGTGAACTGGCCCGCCGTGTACTGGCCGACTGGCCCACCAGCGTGCAGCAGTTTGTCAAAGTGCTGCCCAAGGATTACGAGCGCATGCTGGCCGCCTTCAAAGAGGTGGAAGCCCTGGGCCTCAGCGGCGACGAGGCCGTGATGGCGGCTTTTGAACAAAACAAAAATGACCTGGCGCGGGTCAGTGGGAATTAAGCAGCAGGTGCGAAGGTGTCAAGTGTAAAAGTGTCAGGTGTCACGTTGGTTTTACGGTTTTAACACCTGACACTTGACACTGAAATACTTGATACCCCTTGTTTATTGTCTAACATTTAGGAGGAATCAGCGTGGGTAAACCCAGTGGTTTTTTAGAATATGAGCGCGAACTACCCCAAGATCGCCCGGAGTTGGAGCGGATTCGGGATTGGGAGGAGTTTCACCTGCATTTTCCTGAGGAAAAGTTACAGCTTCAAGGGGCGCGCTGCATGGATTGCGGCGTGCCGTTTTGCCACACCGGCGCGTTGTTGAGCGGCATGGCTTCCGGCTGCCCCATCAATAATCTGATCCCGGAGTGGAATGATTTGGTCTACCGGGGGTTGTGGCGGCAGGCGCTCGACCGGCTGCACCGAACCAACAACTTCCCCGAATTTACCGGGCGGGTCTGCCCGGCCCCGTGCGAAGGTTCCTGCACTCTGGGCCTCAGCGAGCCGGCGGTGACCATCAAAAACATCGAGTGCTCGATTGTGGACAAGGGTTTTGAGGAGGGCTGGGTCACAGCGGAGCCGCCGGCCAAACGCACCGGCAAACGGGTGGCGGTGGTCGGCTCCGGGCCGTCGGGCTTGGCTTGCGCGGCCCAGCTTAACCGGGCCGGCCATTGGGTGACGGTTTTTGAGCGGGCCGACCGCATCGGCGGTTTGTTGATGTACGGCATCCCCAACATGAAGCTCGACAAGCGGCTGGTGCAGCGCCGGGTTGACCTCATGACGGCGGAGGGAGTCACCTTTATCACCAACACCGAGGTGGGCAAAGATTACCCCGCCGACAAGCTGCTCAAGGAATTTGAGGCGGTGGTACTGTGCGGCGGCGCCACCAAGCCGCGTGATCTGCCCGTACCGGGACGTGACCTGGGCGGGATTCACTTTGCCATGCAGTTTTTGCACGGCAATACGAAGCGGCTGCTCGATGGGTGCGAGGACTCGGGGAGGCGAGGAGGCGAGGACTCGGGGAGACGAGGAGACGATTCATCGCCTCCTCGTCTCATCATCCCATCGCCTCATCCCTTCATCTCGGCTCAGGGCAAAGATGTCATCGTTATCGGCGGCGGCGATACCGGCACGGACTGCGTGGGTACGGCTTTGCGGCACGGCTGCCGCAGTGTGACCCAAATCGAAATTCTGCCGCAGCCCCCGCTGACGCGCCAGCCCGACAACCCCTGGCCGGAGTGGCCCAAAGTGTACAAATTGGATTACGGCCAGGAAGAGGCCAAAGCGTTGTACGGGGCCGACCCGCGCCGCTATCTGTACACGCCCACCCATTTTGTGGGCGACGCGCACGGCTGTGTGCAAGAGGTGCATGCGGTGCAGGTGGAGTGGGTGCGGGGCAACAACGGCGGCCCGCCCTCGCCCCAGAAGATTCCGGGAACCGAACGGATGTGGCCGGCTCAACTGGTGCTGCTGGCCATGGGCTTTTTGGGGCCGGAGGATACGCTCCTCAATCCATTGGGCGTGGAGCGCGACCCGCGCAGCAACGCCAAAGCCGAGCACGGCAAATTCGCCACCAACATTCCCGGCGTGTTTGCCGCCGGCGATATGCGTCGCGGCCAAAGCCTGGTGGTGTGGGCTATCAACGAGGGGCGTGGGGCGGCGCGGGAGTGTGATCGCTACTTGATGGGGACGACCGATTTGCCGTGAACGATGGCGGACGACCGACCGTTGACCGCAGTTATATTGTTTCAAAATTAGATTGAATTGTTGCCAAAATTACCCATTTGGGTGCTGACAAAATTTCGTTCTGCTGTCATAATTACAAATTTAGATAACAATTGCTCTAAAGCATCCATCCCGCTGAGGTCGGCTTACCCGGCGGGATGTTTGTGTCAAAAACAAGGAGTTTCAGCATGCCCAATCCCCACCAACATCTATTGTATCGTCCCCAATTTGAGCACGACGCCTGCGGCGTTGGCTTTATTGCCCGCACCAGCGGCCGGCCCGGCCACGATATTGTGCAGATGGCCCTGCACGCCGTCGGGGCGATGGTGCATCGCAGCGGCCCGGACGCCGACGGTCGCTCCGGCGACGGCGCCGGGGTGATGACCCAAATCCCTCATCGCCTGCTGGCCGATGAAATCCCTGACTTGCCTCTGCCGGGGGATTATGGGCTGGGGATGCTTTTCTTGCCGACGGCAGACCGAGGACGGCCGACCGCAGAAATCTCGCCGGTGACACGAACTGCGCTGGAGATGGTGGAGTCAATTGTCAATAGTCAATGGTCAATTACCAATCTCCAATTACCAATCTCCAATTACCAACCTCCAATCTCTACGCAAGGCGTCCAATCTCTCCTCACCTGGCGCGCCGTCCCCATCAACCTCGCCGCTCTCGGTCCAACGGCGCGGGGGACGTGCCCGCACATCCAACAGATGATTATCCGCCGCCCGCCGCAGGTGGAGCGAGGTCTGGCTTTTGAACGATTTTTGTACACTCTGCGCAAACGGCTGGAAGCGGCGGCGCAGGAGCAGGGTTGGGAGGATTTTTATGTGGCCTCGCTGTCGGCCTCAACAGTGGTTTACAAAGGCTTGATGCTCTCGCCCTACCTGGCCGATTTTTACCTCGACCTGGCCAACCCCCGCTACGAAACGGCCCTGGCCTCGCTGCACACCCGCTACAGCACCAATACCACCTCTAACTGGCAGCGCGCCCAACCCTTTCGGCTCAGTTGCCATAACGGTGAGATTAACACCCTGCAAGGCAATATCAATTGGATGGCCGCCCGCGAGTCTACCCTGGCCTCGCCCCACTGGCCCAACGGTTTGGGGGAACTGCGGCCCATCATTGACCTGACGGGCAGCGACTCGGCCATGCTGGATAACGTGCTGGAACTGTTGTTGCATGCCGGGCGCGATATTCATCACGCCATGGCCATGCTGGCCCCCGAAGCCTGGGAAAACCTGCCTAATCTTGACGCCGACCGCCGCGCTTTTTATCGCTACCACGCCGCCCTGATGGAACCCTGGGACGGCCCGGCGGCGGTGGTTTTTTCTGATGGCCGCCGCGTCGGGGCCACGCTGGACCGCAACGGCCTGCGCCCCATGCGCTACCTGACGACCAATACCGATCTGGTCATCGCCACCTCCGAAGCCGGGGTGGTCCCCCTGGACGAGGGCGCTATCATCACCAAAGGCAAACTTGGCCCCGGCCAGATGATTTTGGTGGACACCGAACGGCAGCGTTTTTTTACCAACGAGCAGGTCAAGAGCGAACTGGCCCAGTGCCAGCCCTACCAGGAGTGGGTGGAGGGTTTTAAACCCCTGCCCACCGAAACCCGGCCGGCCTATTTTTCGCTGGTGGCCCCCTATCGCCCCAGCCAGCAGCCCAAAGTGGACACCAACCTGACCCGCTTGCAGGCCGCCTTTGGCTACACCCACGAGGAACTGATCGTCATTGTCAAGCCGATGGCCGATGAGGGCAAAGAGCCGACCGGCTCGATGGGGGATGACACCCCCCTGGCCGTCTTTTCCACCAAATCCCGGCCCTTGTTCCACTACTTTAAGCAGCGTTTTGCCCAGGTAACCAACCCGCCCATTGACCCGCTGCGCGAGACCTTTGTCATGTCGCTGACCATGCGGCTGGGGGCGCGGCCCAATCTGCTGGAAGAGACGCCCAAGCACGCCAACCTGGTTGAGCTGGCCAGCCCGGTGCTGGGCGACGCCGACCTGTCGGCCCTGAAGGGGCTGGGCGACCCGCGCTTTCAGCATCACACCCTGCAAATGCGCTATCCCATAGCCCAACGGGTGGACGGCCTGCGCCGGGCGCTCGACCGGCTGTGCAAAATGGCCGAGGATGCCATCAACCAGGGCAAAACGATTCTCATCCTCAGCGATTTGGGGGTCAACGAGCAGTATGCGCCCATTCCCAGCCTGCTGGCCGTGGGCGCGGTGCATCATCATTTGGTGCGGCGCGGCCAGCGCATGCGGGTCAGCCTGGTGGTGGAGAGCGGCGAGGTGCGGGAGGTGCATCACCTGGCCTGCCTGATCGGCTATGGGGCCAACGCCGTCAACCCTTACCTGGCCCTGGCCACGGTGGATGATTTGGTGGCTTCCGGCAAAGTCAAGCTAGAGGCCGCCGAGGCCAAGCGCAACTTTGTGCGGGCGATGGAAGCCGGCCTGTTGAAAATTATGTCCAAGATGGGCATTTCTACGGTGGATACCTACTGCGGGGCGCAGATTTTTGAGGCGGTTGGCTTAAGTCAAGCTTTGATTGACCAATATTTTAGCGGCACGGTGTCGCGGCTGGGTGGCATCGGTCTGGCCGAGATTCACGCCGAGGTACAGCGCTGGCATCAGGCCGCCTTTGCCGACCCGACCCGGCCCGAAATTCAAAGTCCCGGCTTTTACAAATTCAAGCGCGATGGCGAAACGCACGCCTTTGACCCGGCTGTGGTCAAGGCGCTGCAAAACGCGGTGCGGCTGCCGGGGGTGATAGAGTGTCAGGTGTCAGGTGTCAAGTGTCAGGTGTCAGGTGTCATGGGACAAGTGTCAAGCGTCAAGGAGCCGGTAGAAATGGCGGTGGCAGAAAGTGTTTCTGCGGGGCTGCATCCCTCTGCTAATGGCAACGGGCATGCTCATTATGATGAGGTAGCACTGATCTCGAAAAAAACAGGCAATTCCAATGGACATGCCGAGCGGTCGGCAGTCGGTGGTCCGCGGTCTTTCATAGGTGAGAATTTCCTGGCCGGCTACCAGGCTTACCGGGAATTTACCCGGCTGGTTGAGGAGCGCCCGGTGGTGGACCCGCGCCACATGCTGGATTTTGTGGAGACGAATCGTTCCCCCTTGCCCTTGGATGAGGTTGAACCCATTGAGGCCATCTTTGCCCGTTTTTCTACGGCGGCCATGTCGCACGGCGCATTGAGCAGCGAGGCCCACGAGACGCTGGCTATCGCCATGAACCGTCTGGGGGCCAGGAGCAACAGCGGTGAGGGCGGGTCGGCCCAGGGGCGTTACTTTACCGAAAAGAACGACCGGATCAAGCAGGTGGCTTCGGGCCGCTTTGGGGTTAGCCCCAGTTATTTGATTTCGTCGGACGAGCTGCAAATCAAAATGGCCCAGGGGGCCAAGCCCGGCGAGGGTGGGCAGCTTCCCGGCAGCAAGGTTACGCCTGAAATTGCGGCCATTCGCCACACCACTCCCGGCACAACCCTGATTTCGCCGCCGCCCCACCA
>CAZDMM010000409.1:0-6829 GCA_964505845.1 uncultured Caldilineaceae bacterium | reverse complement strand
CGACGCGGCGGGTGTCGCCGGGGTCAATGGGGAAGATGCTGGCCTGGAACAGGTCGCGCCCGATGTATTCCAGCAGGGCCGGGTCGAGGCGGCGGCGCACGATGTCGTCGTAGATGCGGCGGGCCTCTTCTTTGGTGTAAAGCTGGCCTTCCACCTTCTGGCCGTTGACCCACATGGCAAAGTCGCTAATGGCGGCCCCTTCGGGCAGGGGGAAGATGTAGGTTCCTTCCAGCGACCACTGGCTGTCGTTGCGGAAGGTTTGGTCTACGCGGGTGGCGGCGACTTGATTATCAATGGTCACGCTGACGCGGTGAGTCTGCACCGTGAGATAAGGGGTTTCACGCGGCGGAGGCGGCGGGATGGGGCAGGGGTCAATACAGATGGGCGGGTCAATGATGATGATGCCGTCGGCGCGGGCGGGTGCGGCCGGTGAGGCTAAGATAAAGGCTGAGGCTAAAAGTAAGAAGGCTAATAGGGCTATGATGCGTTTCATGGGAACTCCTCCGGTGTTCGGGGTAGCAGGGTAGCAAGGTTGCAGAATTGTAAGATTGCTACTTTGCTACCTGTTACCTTGTTACTTGCCACTCTGCTACCTTGCTATGTGGCTGCTTGCTTGTATGACGCTGCCAGGGGCAAGAAAGTTCCGGCTGAATTGCCCCCAAAGAATCCGCACATTCTATCCGTTTATGTTATAATAGTACCAGGAATGGATGTTTTAGATGAATTTTAAGGTCGCGCCCTACATCAATCCCTATATCGCGGGCAATCCCGTCCACGGGAATTTTGGCTTTTTTGGCCGGGGCGATATTCTACGCCAGGTTGAGCAGGTTTTGGCCGCGCCAAATCAGAACGCGGTTGTTTTAGTTGGCCCACGCCGGATAGGCAAGACCTCGATTTTATTGCGCTTGCAAGAAAGCCTGCCTTCGGATCAATATACGGTTGTTTACCAGGATTTGCAGGACAAGGCTCACCAACCGATGGGCCATCTATTGGCCGAATTAGCGGTTGAGATTGCCGATCATTTGAACATGGCTGAACCTGACCTGGTTTTTGATGATCAGGGGCGAATCTTTCAAAATGAATTTTTGCCCAGAGTTTATGAGGCGCTGCCGGATAAAGCCCAGCGTGTTGTCCTGCTTTTTGATGAATTTGATGTAGTAAACCCGGTTCAACGAGAGAATTTATCCGGCAGCGCAGCCGCCAACCAACTTTTTGCCACGCTACGGCGTTGGTTGCGAGAAGAGCCGCGTCTGGCCTTTGTTTTTGCCCTGGGGCGAAATCTTACCGATTTAGACAGCGATTTTTTGGCAACCTTCAAAGGCGGTCAAACTATCAAAGTGTCTGTTTTTTCCAGGGAAACTACCGTCCAGCTTATTACCGCCCCGGCCAGCGTGCAGTACACCCCTGAAGCCGTTGACCAAATTTATGCCTTGACCAACGGCCACCCTTATTTTACCCAACTGCTTTGTTCGCTCTGTTTTGACCAGGCCCAGGATCAGCTCACCGCAGATACCACGCAGCGGCCCCTCATTACGGCCCAAGATGTGACCAGGCTCCTGCCCGCCTTTTTTAGCCGGGGCGACAACGTTTTTGCCTGGATTTGGGATGGGCTGCCGCCGGCCGAACGGATTGTCGCCTCGGCTTTGGCAGATCTGCTGACGGATGATGAGGCAGTAGCTACCGAAGCTGAAATTGAAGCCACTTTGCAGAATAAGGGCGTCCAGGTAATTTTGCGTGATTTGCAGGTGTCGCCCAAAAAATTGGTAGAGTGGCAGTTATTACAACAGGTGGGGGACGGCTACCGCTTTTTGGTGCCGGTTTTGCGGCAGTGGATTCAGGCGCGTAAACGTTTTGCCGATGTTCGAGACGAACTTGACCAATTAGACCCCCACGCGCAGCGCTATTTTGAGATTGCCAAATTAGAATATCAAAAAGATGATTTTGAGACCGCCTTCAAAAATTTAGAAAGCGCCTTAAGATTAAACCCGAATCATCTGCAGGCTCTCATCTTATCCGGCGATATTAAATTGCATGCCGGCGATTTTGAAAAGGCGGCTCAGTTTTTTGAGGAGGCCTATCGCCAGGACGCCAGGCAGGTTAAAACCAAATTTGAGAACGTTTTATCCCAATGGATTAAAGCCTTGTTAGCCCAAGCTAAACCGGCGCCGGCCTGGGATATCTACAAGCGTAGATTGACCTTTTTCCCGGAACATCCCGATATCCGGGCTAAGATTAAAAGTGGTTTGGAGCAACAATGCGAAACATTGAAAGCCCAAGGCGATTTTGGGACCGTTCTGGAAACATTGAGTTGCTTACAAGAACTTGACCCTCAAAACAAATTTTCTGGGGCTTTACTCCCAAAGATTCTTGCTGAGATCTGGTGTCAAAATCTTTATCGAAAATTAAGCCGCTTTATTATTGCCTTGTTGATTATTACTCCTGTCTTGACTGGGGTAGCCCGGTTATTGAATATATGGGTCGAAATTCCTTCCCGTAATTTTCTTTTGGCTCTGCTGGTTGCCGGCTATTTTGGTTTTAGCAGTGCATTTATAGACATTTCTGAAATCAAAACCGAGCAGTATTCATTAAAAAAAGAATTTGTGAAAGAAATAGGAGAGGCTATCCAAACTGTAATAGCATCTATTGCGGGGTTGACAATACTTGTGCCTGGTATTTTTTCATTGATAGTTGGGCTATTAGTAAGTTTAGTGATACGATCAGAGAGCATTTTCTATGTCGTCTTAGGATCTGTCTGGGTTTTTATAGCTTTCCTCCTTCTAGTTGATTTAAGTAAGAGAGCCATTGATGGTTTGTATAGGCCATTGTTGCCTCCAGAGTGGCAGCAAAAAGTTCCGATTGATCGCCGTCATTGGCTCAATTGCCTTCTAAACCAATTCAAACTTTGGGTTCAATTTTTTATGTTAGGGAGGGTGTAGTTCATGCCCAACCCATTCACTCCCTTCCAAATCGCCACATGTGAGCAATTTATCAACCGTACTATCGAGATAAAAACCATCATGAAACGGCTGGCTAGGGGGGCCAGCAGCGCTATTGTCGGCAATCCCCATATCGGTAAAAGTTCCCTCCTGCGACGGCTCTACGACCCGGAGATTACACGCCCTTTTTTGGCCCAGCCGGAGAGCTACTTTTTTGTGGAAAGTGATTTTCAACTACTCAAAAGCAATCACACTCCTAATGATTTCTGGCGGCCTGTCCTGGAACAAATCGTTTTTATCGGCAGCCAGCAAGTTAAAGCGACCTTTCAACCTTTATTGAAACGTAAAACCTTCGACGAGCAGATTTTATTGAGCGCCTTCAGCTACATAAGCCGGGCTAAACAGCGAGTCGTGTTGTTGATTGATGAGTTAGATTACCTGTTCAATCTACCCGGTTTCAATACACTCGATTTTTTGGGGCCGCTGCGGGTGTTGGTCATGAAATCCGGCGGCCTGGCGGTGGTCACTGCCAGCCGTCTTTCCGTGGCAGAACTGAGTGCGCAAGCTGAAAAATTAAAAGACCAGGTACGCGGCTCCGATTTGTTTAACTATCTGGAAGAGGTGCCGGTGGGCAGCTTTAGCCCGGCCGATGTCCACGCCTGGCTGCAACAACAAAATGTAAGTAACCCAATCATCGAGGAAATTTTGTTGCTGGCCGGGCAGCATCCTTTATTGTTACAACTGGCCGGAGAGCTTTACAGCGAAGCTGATTTAAGCAATGACCGCATCCGAAGCCAGCTACGGGCCAATTTTATCCGTAAGGCCGAAATCCAATTTCAAGATGTGTGGGACTATCTCAACCCTAAAGCGCAGGTGGCGTTGGTCATTTTTACGCTTGACCAACTGAACAATCGTTTACCATCGGGAGAAAGGTTTAGTTTGGAACAGAAAGAAAGATATTTGACCTGGTATGATACTGAGGTTGCCCGGATGGTGAGGCAGGGAACGTTGGAAACCAGCGCGACAGGGGCCGTTTATATCGGCTCACAGGCGTTTCTGCAATGGATTTTTGAGCACAAAATCATCGGCACACGGGGCGAACAGCTTGAGAACTTTACCCAGTGGCTCAGAGGTCAACAGTATAAATTAGGTGGCTTAGTAACCCAGGAAGAGATTGATTGGCTGCAAAAGGTGTGGCAGAAAATTCCCAATGGCCTCATTGACCTGGCTCGTAAAGCCATTTTACCGGAGTCTTTGCGATGAATGAATACGCGGTGTTGCGTTATATTTTTCCTCGGTTGGCGCGCGGACAAAATATAGCCTTGATTGCCCCTGCCCACGATGACCCAACCAAATTATTGCAGCAAATTGGCAACCCTCAACTTTATTCAGAATGGTTACCACGGGCTTCACATTGGGTTTTTGATTATGTGGCGGCCGGTCAATTTAAGGCTGATGAAACTGCCGATGATTTTTGGCGGCGGGTGTGGCAATCGTTTGCCCGGCAAGCTGCCCAGCAGCCCTGGCATACACTCATTGAAGATTTGGCTAAAACTGCTGTGACCAGACCCGATAGAGTCCTGCGGCAACTTGAAAAGGAAGAGGGAAAATTAGTTTTACTGCTAGATGACCTGGATCAACTGGCTGAAAAACGGCGGCTTTTCACCCTGGATTTGCTTGGCCCGCTGCGGTCATTATCGAGCCGTTATTCAAGTTTTAGCATCGTTTTCACCAGCCAGCGCCGTTTGAGCGAATTGAATCGGCTGGCGGCCATGTCGGGGTCGCCGCCGTTCAATAATTTTAATGAGGTGTTATTGAGCGAGTTTGAAACAGCCTAGGGCTGGGCTACCCCCCCCGTCGCCCTGACCTCGGCGGCCAGCAGGCGGCAAAAAGCCAACAAATCTTGCAGCATTACCTCGCGGTTTTCTTTGTGAGTGGGGGGTGAACCCTCGCCATAAGAGAAAAAGTAGTGATCGCCGGCCGCCACCCGGATTTGCTCCCGCCGCAGCCCCAGTTGGTGGAGCAGTTCCAGCATGTTATCCAACCCCACCAGCATATCCCTATCCCCCAGGGCCACCCGAAAGCGGCTCCAATCGGTGCGAGCCGGCCAGGTGGTGTTAGCGCCCAACACGTGCAGGGTTTGGGCCAACGTGCCAAAGGGGGTGCGGGCAAAAACACGCACATGCTCATTTTTAACCTCCGGGCTGGCCCCGGCAGCGATAATTTCAAGCACATGCGGCACCAACGCATTCTTCACCGCGGTAAACGAGGGGATGCGAATCCCCAGGCCGATGGTTTTGAAAAAAGCCTGGCGCTGCGTGTCGTTGCAAAAGAGAGCCGGGGCTACCGCGTAGACGCCGTGAGCTTCTTTTTCCCAGCGGGCCTCATTTTTGTAAAAGAGGGCAGCCCCGCTCATCGAGTGGCCCACAAACAGGTAAAAGGGAGGGCGGCTGCGCTGGGCGGCCGGCCACAATTTGAGCAGGGTTAACCAGTGCTCAATCGCCGCCATCAGGCCGGTGGGGGCGCATTGTTCCGCCGTCGGCGCTTCATCGGCAAAGAGAGACTGCCCAAAACCGTTCACATCCAGGTTAAAACACACCAGACGGGGCTGCTCGGCCACCAGCCGTACCGGCAGGTCTTCCCAAATGCGGTGGCTGCCATCCCAGCCGTGCAGAAAAAAGGCGTACCCATCGGCCTCGGCCAGGGCCTGAGCCAGCGTTTTGGTCCGGTCAGAAAGCTTGGAATACAGGACGCGCCAGTACAAATCGGCCAGGCCGGTTTGTTGGCGAAATTGCTCAAACTCGGCTGTCGTCACCCCAACATTTTGCCGGACCAACCCGGCCAGATGAAATGCCTCAACCGCTACTTTATGATGAGTGTAATGAATCGCCGTTGGCAGTTTAGCCTCTTTAACCACGGTTAGCTTGTTTCCTCTTTGGATTTGCTTGGAAATGTCATTTTTAAAGGGAGCGCAGAAACCCAATTTTTTGACCTCAGGATGTTACCCGGCGACCCCCCAAAGATACCTTTTAGGTATGAAAAATCGGATTTCAATTTTATCTTCCCCACTGCTCATTTTACCATGCTTAAAGTTAACCTGACCATAGTCGCATTATACCATTCACTCAGGCCGCGCCAAGTTGTAACGCGATTCTTGGGGATGCATATCTACCTGTGCTATAATGGCCCCTTGTGGTTTGGTAAGGTCTAAAACTCTGCCATCTGCCAGGAAAATTCCTGTCTAAGGAGACAACATGAGCCAATATTATCCTCAACCAGGTCCCTATTATCCACCCCAGCAAGGACCAGAAGATGATTATTATGAGGACGCCGATTACGAATACGAAGATGAAGGTGAAGGGTCAGGCAGTTCACTGCTCAAGTATGGCTTGATCTTTTTGGGGGCCGGTTGCCTGATTTTTTTGTGCATTGCCTGCTGCGGCATAGTGGCCGCCGGTTTGTTGGCCTATGACCCCACCAGTTTGTTTGCCCCCACCCCCATTCCGGGCAGCGAGTTGGGCCTGAAGTTTGAAGAGGCCGCCAACCCCGATGAGTCTGTGGTTAACGACCAAAAAACTAAATTGACCATCCTCGACGTCAACCGTAACGCTTCTCTGGCCACAGTTCCACCGACCGAGGGCTTAGAATTGATTGTGGTGACGGTGGAACTGGTTAACCTGGGCGACCAGGAGGCTAAGTTTAATGAGCGAGATTTTCTATTGCTCAACCAAAACGAGGAAGCCTACGAAGCGCTTACCGGCGGCAATATCATTGATGGAGTTCTGGGACGCGGCACGTTGCCCCCCGGTGAGGGTCTGGAAGGGCGCATGGTCTTTCAAGTCCGCGCCGGCGAAAGGGATTTGGTGCTGGCCTGGGAGGGTGAAGACGGGTCA
>CAZDMM010000408.1:2876-6854 GCA_964505845.1 uncultured Caldilineaceae bacterium | reverse complement strand
CTGTATATTTTGGCGGCCTTTAACTGGCGTGAACTCGGCTCCGGCGAGGCCGGGATGAAATATTTTGTGTTGGGCGCTTTTGCCTCGGCCTTTTTCTTGTACGGGGCGGCTCTGCTCTATGGCGCTACCGGCACAACCAATTTACAGGCTATTGGCGACTGGTTTGCCGACGCTCAGGGTAACTTCAACGACCCCATTGCGCTGGTTGGCCTGGGGTTGCTGCTGATTGGCTTTGGCTTTAAAGTGGCAGCCGTGCCATTTCAATGGTGGACGCCGGATGTTTACCACGGCGCGCCCACCTCGGTTACGGCGTTCATGTCGGTAGGCGCCAAGGCGGCCGGCTTTGCCGCCTTGATGCGGGTGCTGGTGGTCTCATTTGATAATGCTTTTGCCGTAAATTGGCAGCTTGCGGTGGCAATATTGGCTGTCATCACGATGACCATCGGCAATATCGCGGCCCTGGCGCAGAAAGATGTCAAGCGTATGCTGGCCTACTCCAGCATTGCCCACGCCGG
Organism: uncultured Caldilineaceae bacterium; assembly: GCA_964505845.1. Taxonomy (GTDB): domain Bacteria; phylum Chloroflexota; class Anaerolineae; order 4572-78; family J111; genus DSQQ01. The sequence goes on along the minus strand of CAZDMM010000408.1, from coordinate 6,339 downwards.
TTATATTTTGGTGGGGGTGGTGCCCGGTTCAACCGAGGGCGTCACCGGCGTTCTGTTCTACCTGATGTCTTATGCCTTTATGAACATCGGCGCTTTTGCGGTGATTACCGTTTTTGAGCGTCGTAATGAAATTGGCTCCGCCTTGTCCGATTATGCCGGGTTGGGCAGTCGTAAGCCGCTCCTGGCCCTGGCGATGGCCCTGTTCATGTTCTCGTTGACCGGCATCCCCCCCTTTATCGGTTTTTGGGGTAAACTGTACGTTTTCCGGGCTGCGGTTGAAGCCAACTGGAGTTGGCTGGCGGCCGCCGGGATGCTCAACAGCGCCATCTCAGCATTTTACTATTTGGCCGTGGTGGTGCAGATGTATATGCGCCAGCCTGCCGCCGAGGCGGGGCAGGAGCCTGTTTCATTCAACCTCAATGGGCCGGTGCGGGTAACGCTGGTTGTCACCGCCCTGGTAACGGTGGCTTTGGGGATTTGGCCTGCGCCGTTAGCCACTTTGAGCGCACTGGGTGTTTTTGGGTAAGCCGGCAGTTTGCCAAATAAGTTTTAACATGCCTTGACTGAGACCTTTAGCCTGTTGACAAATAGACCATAGTTTTGTAGCATTGAGTTAAGCTTAAAATTACCTATTAATCCATCTTACCTTTTCTAGCAACTTGATTTTAGGTTCCCTTATGGCCGCACCAGAATTTAGAAGATTAAAACGTCTCCAATCGCAAGATAACAAGAAGCCTCCCATTCGGGTCCTCTATGTGGAAGACGCCGAAGTCATCCGTGATACCATTGCCCGCCTGTTAGAAATCTACGGTTATGATGTTAATTACGCCAGAAATGGCCAGGAAGGCGTTGAAATGGCCATTCACTGGAAACCGGACATGATTCTCATGGATTTAAGGATGCCTATCATGGATGGTTACAAAGCCATTCAAGAGCTTAAATTAAATCCAACAACCAGAAATATCCCGGTCTTTGTCGTCTCGGCCTGGAGCAGCCAAAGAGAGCGCGAGCAGGCTCGCCTGGCCGGAGCCGATCAGTTTTTTGTCAAACCGCCCGAACTCACCAAACTGGTTGAAGCGATTGAAAATGCGGTTGCTGCTGCCAGGCAGTAATTGGTAAATAGTAATTACCAATAGTCAATTGCCAATCGCCAGGAGGCCCTCGGCTTTAACTTCAATCAAACAATTGACAAGAAGCAACTCCAAAGCCTGACAATTTGTTGGGCTTTTTTTGCGTTTGCAAACTTGACTTAGAACACGCGTTCGTGGTATAATTTGATAGCACAAATGGTCGGAACAAATGACCGCTTACCATAAGGAGAACTCACCCATGAACCTATCAGAAAGACAAAACAAAATCCTGAGCTTTCTCAAAACTTTTACCCTTGACAACGGTTATCCCCCCACTATCCGTGAAATTGGCGAGGCTGTCGGCATTACTTCCACCTCTGTGGTCAATTATAACCTGGATGCCTTGCAGCGCGCCGGCTTAATTTATCGAGACCGCACCGTCTCGCGGGGCATTCGGTTGGTTGAAGGCTTGGGAGAACTTACCGGGGCCGCCGATTTGGTGCGGATTCCTTTGCTGGGCCGTATTGCCGCCGGTGAACCGCTGCGCGTCTTTTCTGAGGGCTTTGATGGTGAGACTGATACCCTTGAAATCACCCGTGATATTGTCTCTGATACTGAAGGCGTTTATGCCCTCAAGGTTAAAGGGACTTCTATGATTGACGCCTTCATCAACGACGGCGACATTGTAATCATGCGGCACACCGAAACCGCTAAAAATGGCGATATGGTAGCGGCCTGGCTCAAAGATAAAGAAGAAACCACCCTCAAACGCTTCTTCTACGAAGGCAATCGGGTTCGTTTGCAGCCTGAAAACCAAACCATGGATCCTATTTATGTTGACCCGGCTCAGGTTGACATCAAAGGCCGGGTGGTGGCGGTCATCCGGCAGTTGAATTAGCGGCCAATTGAAAACTTTATGGCACACGCTCTGTTTAAGAGCGTGTGTTTTATTTTAAACAACCACCTTCCCTCTCGCTCTTAATAATTTTAATAATCTTAATAATTTGTGACCTTTGGGACGAGAGGCAGAGTACTTTCGACCCCCAGATAAATGACTTTTGCCTCTTTTATTCCTCTGCTTTTAGTTATATGATAAATACTATACCTGAGAGGGACGTAAAACTTGGCGCGCCGTTGCGCCTAAGCCAAACATCCCTCCGTTGAAGCAGGGAAAAATGTTGATAAGTCAGGCCACAAATTCCACTGTTCAGACCAATACTCCCCAAACTCAGGCGCTGCTCACCTTTACGGTAGCCGGGCAGCAGTGTGGTTTACCGGTGACAAATATCGAGCGCATTGTTGACATGGTCGCTCTCACCGGCTTGCCGGGCGCTTCCGAGGTAATCGCGGGCCTGGTCAACGTGCAGGGTAAAGTAATTCCCGCGCTTGATTTACGGCTGCGTTTTGGTTTGCCCCGCCAGCCCTACACCCTGCAAACGCCCATGATCATCGCCAATACACCCTACCCTGGTGGTACTTTGGCTTTGATTGTTGACACGGTAGAGGAGGTGGTTGAAGTTTCCCCTGAGCAGCTTACCGCCACCGACGCTATCATCCCGGTCGAGATGGTCGCGCCGGGCACAATTCCAGGGACTTTTTTTACCGGTGTGGCTACCATCCGGCAAAAATTAATTTTGATACTAAACGTCGGCGCTCTGTTAACCCCGGCAGAACACCATGCCATGCTCCAGGCGCCAGGTAATCACAATGAGATCAAACAACAAAAGGCTAACGGGGCTGAATCTTAACCCCGATAGCTCGCCAGAACCAGAAATCTCCAACTCACCGCCGGCCGGCCAGCAATCCGGGGCGCCCTGGTTAGCCGCCAACGCCAGCCTGACCACCGCCGGGCCGGCAAAACCGGGTTTAGGCTATGGTGATTACCTGCGCTTTCGGGAATTGGTGCGAGAGCGCAGCGGGCTGCACTTTCCTGAAAAAAAGTGGCCCGATTTAGAGATGGGCATTTTTAAGGCCCTGGCCGAGTCGCCGGTAACGCTCAATGGCAACGGCCATAATTTGGACGAATATTACAATTTGTTGTGCGATAAAAGCAACCCTACCGGTCGGGCCGAGATGGACCGCCTGATCAAGATGCTGACCATTGGAGAAACACATTTCTTCCGGGATAAGGCCCAATTTGATGCCCTGACCAGGCATATTTTGCCCGATTTGATTGCGCGTAAGCGGGCAGCAGCCGCGGCCGTGGGGCCGGGAACCTCGCCGCAGCTACGTATCTGGAGTGCAGGCTGCGCCACCGGCGAGGAAGCCTATTCCATCGCGATCGTGCTCCAGGAACGGCTGGAGGAACTGAAGCAAGGCCACAAGGTGCAGGTCTTCGCCACCGACATCGACGCTCAGGCGATTGCCGTGGCCCGAACCGGCATGTATCCGTC
>CAZDMM010000408.1:0-2866 GCA_964505845.1 uncultured Caldilineaceae bacterium | reverse complement strand
CAGCAGCGGTTGCGGGTCTGGTCGGCGGCCTGCGCCACCGGCGAGGAACCCTACTCGGTGGCCATTGTGCTTAAAGAACTATTGCCCGACCTGGATAATTGGCAGATACTAATTTTGGCAACCGACATCAACCCAGATGCCCTGGCCCGCGCCCGTGAGGGCCTCTACTCTGACTGGTCTTTCCGTGAAAACAGGGCTAAAGCTTTGCTTCCCTATTATTTTAATCCAGAAATGCCACGCCCACCCCGCCAGGGAGCGCGGTATCGCCTGCATCCCCAGATTCGCCGCATGGTTACCTTTGCCTCACTAAACCTGGCTGAAGACGATTTTCCGGCTATCCACAACAATACGGTTTGCATGGATTTGATTTTGTGCCGTAATGTCACCATTTATTTTACCGAAGAAGCAACCCGGCAGGTCATCAAACAGTTTTATGAAACCCTGGTAGAAGGGGGGTGGCTGGTTATCGGTCATTCTGAACCATCGTTGCTTGTTTATCAGGCTTTTCAACTCCACACTTTTCCCGATACCTTTCTTTATCAAAAAACTGGTCGTTCTGCTCAAACCCCTGGCAACGGCGGCTTAGACCTCCTCTCTACCGGCTTTGGGATAGATTCTGAGCGCCTGGGTCATGCGACCTGGTTTGAGCATGATGGGCATGCCAAAGGGCCTTTTCAATCAAGCTCTGGCGCAATTTACCCGGTAACGGCTCACACCGCGCTGTCTCAGGGCCAGGCCAAAACTGCACCGGTGGGTAGCCTGGCCAGCCCCAACCTTTACGAGCAAGCCCAAATACTCTTGCAGGCTGACCGGGTTCACGATGCGGTGGCTGCTTTACAACAGCACTTAAAGCTGCAACCCGATTTTGCCCCTGCCCAAAGTTTGCTGGGCCTGGCTTACGCCAACCTGGGACAGTGGCAAGAAGCGCGTCGCTGGTGCCACAGCGCGCTCAAGTTAGACAGTTTGCTGGCCGAGGCTTACTTTGTGCTGGGCCTCGTCTCCCAAAATGAAGCCGATATTCCTGCCGCCATTGGCATGCTTAAAAAAGCCATTTACCTCAAACGTTTTGAGCCGCTTTTTCATTTTTATCTGGCCACCCTATACCATCAACAAAATCAACCTGAATTGACCCGGCGAGCTTACCAGAACGCCGTCAGAATTTTGGAAAAATGGCCTGGCGACCAGGTTGTTTCCTATTCCGGGGGCGCAACGGCAAAATATTTATTAGAAACTATCCGACGGATTTGGGCTAAATGACACTCTTACCATCTCAACCATTACCAGCCAAACACCAGCCAGATATTGACAGCCAGGCGGCGCTGTTAAACCTGGAATCTCAACTGGCTAATTTTGAAGCCGAGGATGGGGTGAGTTTGACCACCCTGGCGGCGATTTTGACCAGGCGCGCCCAAAACCTGGCCGTCATCCCCCCAGAACCTCCTGCCGGCCAAACCTTAAATCTGCTGGTGTTTCAACTGGGCCAGGAGCGATACGGGATAGACGTTCACCACGTCCGCGAAATCTACCCCCGGCAGCCGCTCACCCCGGTACCGCGAACCCCCAATTTTGTGGCCGGCGTCTTCAACGCCAGGGGACGCATTTTATCGGTGGTTAACGTCAGGCATTTTTTGGGGTTACCCTCTTCTCAAAGCGTGGGGGGTGATCATGAAAAAATTATTGTGGTGGCCAACACCACCTCAGCCGCAGAAATGGCTCAAATGGAGGTAGGCTTTTTAGTTGACGAGGTGACCGATCTTGTGACTGTTTTTGTAGATGAGGTCAGGCTGTCATTAGCTACGCACAGCGGGGCTGACTATATCCGGGGTATCACCTCCGATTTATTGACTGTGTTGGACCTCAAGGCCCTTTTAAGTGATAAACGCTTGATAGTATACGAGGAGATTTTGTGAATACGGAAAAGTTCATCCCCCATACACTTCGCCGTAACATAATAGTTGTATGCATAGCTACCTTGATTTTAGCTGCGGTGGGCGGGATTACCATCCTATTTGCGCTGAATCTGGCCAATCTGCCGGTGCATCCCGCCGTAGCCTGGTTAGTTTTGGTGGCTATTGTCGGTGTTGAATTTTTGTTGGTGAACCGGCTGCGCCAGGCCCTCGCCTCGCTTGAAGCCCAAATAGCCGATAGAATCAAGAAATCCGAAGTGCTGATGGATATTAGCCAACGGCTGTCGGCGATTTTGGATTTAAGCATGCTGATGCGCGAGGTGGTCATCATTACCAAAGAGACTTTTAACTATTACCATGTCCACTTCTACATGCTCGATGAGCAGGGCCAAAACCTGATGGTAGTTGAAGGTTATGGTCAGGCCGGGGCCGAGATGAAGCGGCGAGGGCACAAAATTGCTCTCACCACTCATCAAAGCCTGGTGGCGCGGGCGGTGCGTGAGCGGCGAGTGATTTCGGTTGCCAATGTGCGCGAAGACCCCACCTGGCTGCCCAACCCTTTATTGCCCGAAACCCACTGTGAAATGGCAGTGCCGGTCATGTTGGGTAGTGAAGTTGTGGGCGTGCTGGATGTGCAAAGCCAGTACGTCGGTGGTTTGACCCAGGAAGATGAAAAGGTGCTGGTGGCTCTGGCCAATCAAGTCGCCATTACCGTCCACACCACCCGGCTTTTTGGGCAAATGCAAGAAGCTCAAGAATATCAGGGGCGTACAGTGGCCGAGTATCTGTCTTTTATTGAACAGGTGGCCGAAGGTGATCTCACCGTGCGGCTCAACGTTAACGGCAAAGGGGATGCCCTGGGGATTTTGGGGAATAACCTTAATAACATGGTTGAGCGGCTGGCCGAAGTAACGCTGCAAATCCGGCAGGCAGCGGCCAATATTGCCACGGCTACCACC
>CAZDMM010000407.1:0-6865 GCA_964505845.1 uncultured Caldilineaceae bacterium | reverse complement strand
GTGCGGGTGACGGTTAGCATCCGCGGCAGCGACATGGGCATTGATTTGAGCGGCTCCAGCCCTCAAACGGCCGGCTGTATCAACTGCGGCCGGGCGCAAACTATCTCCGGCTGCCGGGTCGCCTTTAAAATGCTGGTCAACCCGCACATCCCGGTGACGGGCGGCAGCTTCAAGCCGCTGTCGGTGCAGATTCCGGAGCGCTCGCTCTTTGACGCCCAGGAACCGGCCGCCTGCCAATATTATTTTTCGCCGCTGGGGCTGCTGATTGACCTCATCATCAAGGCGCTGGCCCCGGCGATGCCTGAGCAGGCAGCCGCGGCTCATTTTGGCGACTCGATGGTGCTTGATTTTGGCCGGCGCAGCCCCAACTTTTTCTTGATGGCCGAAGCCCTGGCCGGCGGCTGGGGGGCGAGTGCCGGCCAGGATGGCGAGAGCGCCCTCATCAATAATGTCAACGGCGGGCTGCGCAATATGCCGGTGGAAACCATCGAGGCCCGCTTCCCCATCCGGCTGCGTAGTTTTTGCCTGCGCCCGGATAGCGGCGGCCTGGGCCGTTGGCGCGGCGGCCTGGGCGTGCGCCGCGAGTACGAGGTGCTGGAAGATAGAATTTTTTTGACCCTGCACTTTGAACGCTCCGTCACCCCGGCCTGGGGACTCTCCGGCGGCCGCCCGGCCCAGGGGCCGCAAGCGGCGATGCAGGTCAACGGGGTGTGGGAGTCGCTGCCGCTGCGAGTCAGCGCCCGGCCCGTACCGCCCGGAACGCTTGTCCGCGTCGAAACCGGCGGTGGCGGCGGTTTCGGCCCGCCCGCCCAACGCAGCCCAGAGGCGATTGAGGCCGATGTGCGGGAGGAGTATATTACGGAGGGGAACTGGGGATAGTACAGCTTTGCCATAAGCTCACTGTAGGCATGTCATTTCGAGGCTGAAAGCCGAGAAATCCCTGGCGAGATTGAATTTTAGTCAACGTTAAGGGGGATTCCTCCCTCCGGTCGGAATGACATGTCGTGTTAAAGACGCTCCCCCCTTCTTTCATTTGTGTAAGGAATCGAAATTTTGACCGACCTTGACGCATTACACCACCAAAGCGTCATCATTGATACCCACTGCGACACGCTGGGGCGGGTTTACGAAGGCCAGCGGCGGCTGGGTGAAGCCTCCCGCCTGGGCCAGTTTGACCTGCCCCGGGCGCGGGCCGGCGGCCTGACTTGCGAACTGCTGGCGACTTTTATGGACACCTGCCGGTCCGGCAGCGGTATCCGGCAAACGCTGCACTATATTGACATTTTTTACCAGGAACTTGACGCTTACCCTGACCTGGCCCTGTTAGCTCTCAGCACCGCTGACATCGCACGGGCCAAAGCCGAGGGCAAAGTGGCCCTGATGCTCAGCATGGAGGGGGCGGAAGGGTTGGAGGGCGATATGCGGGCGCTGCGGGTATTTTATCGCCTGGGTCTGCGCTGCCTGGGCCTCACCTGGAACCGGCGCAATGAAGCCGCCGACGGCCTGGGCGAGCGACGCAGCGGCGGCGGGCTGACCGAATTTGGGGTGGAGCTGGTCAAAGAGTGCAACCGCCTGGGGATTGTGCTGGATTTGGCCCACCTGGCCCCGGCCGGCGTCCAGGATGTGCTGGCCCTGAGCGAGGCCCCGGTGGTTGCTACCCATGCCAACTGCCACGCCCTGTGGCCGCACCCGCGCAATCTGACCGACGCCCAATTGGAAGGCATTGCCCGCAGCGGCGGCGTGGTCGGTGTGACGCCGGTGCCGCCCTTTTTGGGGCCGGATGAGTGTCACAGTCGTTTGGATGTTTTGCTAAATCATGTTGACCACATGCTCACGGTGATGGGCGAAAACCACGTCGGGCTGGGGCTGGATTTTGACGGCGTGGGCGACATCCGCACTGAGGGCCTCGAAGACATCGCCAAGCTGCCCAACCTCACCCAAGCTCTGGCCGAGCGCGGCCATAACGAGTCCACCATCCGCAAGATTTTGGGCGAGAATTTTTTGCGGGTGTTCAAAGCAGTGCTTTAAAAGGGAGATTGGAGATTGGAGATTGGTTATTTCAATCTCCAATCTCCAATTACCAATCTCTATTTTTCAGGAGACGAAGCTATGGAATACCGTATTTTGGGGCGAACCGGCGTGAAGGTATCGCCATTGTGCCTGGGAACCTCCAACTTTGCCGACCCGACGCCGGAGGATGAGTCTATCCGCATCATCAACCGGGCGCTGGACGCCGGCCTCAACTTTATTGACACCGGCGACAGCTACGCCAACGGCGAGTGTGAGCGCATCATCGGCCGGGCGCTCAAGGCCAACGGCCGGCGCGAGCAGGTCATCATCGGCACCAAAGTCTTTTTTCCGGTCGGCCCCGGCCCCAACGACCAGGGAACCTCGCGGCTGCACCTGATGCGCGCCTGCGACAATGCCCTGCGCCGCCTCCAAACCGATTACATTGACCTGTACCAGATTCATCGCCCCTCGCCCACCACGCCGGTGGATGAAACCCTTAGCGCCTTAACCGATTTGGTGCGTCAGGGCAAGGTGCGCTACATCGGCTGCTCCACCCACCCGGCCTGGCAGGTGATGGAAGCCTTGATGGTCAGCGAGTTGAAAGGCTACGCCCGCTACATTTCTGAGCAGCCGCCCTATAATTTGCTCGACCGGCGCATTGAGAATGAGTTGGTGCCCATGTGCCAGGCGCACGGCCTGGGCCTTATTCCCTGGACGCCGCTGGCGATGGGTATGCTGGCCGGCCGCTACGCCGACGCCGGCAATCCCCCGCCCGACTCGCGGGCCGCCTTGCGCGGCGGTATCTACGCCCAGCGAATTTCCCAGCGCGGCATTGAGGTGGGCAATCAATTTGTGGCTCTGGCTAAAGAAGCCGGCCTGCCGCCGGCCCAACTGGCCATCTTGTGGGCCAAAGACCAGCCGGGCATTACCGCGCCCATTATCGGCCCGCGCACTTCCGAGCAGTTGGAGCACTTTCTACCGGTCATGGATATGCAGCTTGACGACTCGCTGCGGGCCGCCTGCGACCAATTGGTGCCGCCCGGCAGCGTCGTGGCCAATTTCCACAACTCGGCCGCCTGGATGAAGATGCAGGTGTGAGGAACTGAGGGAACTGGAAGGAATTAAGGGGACTAAGGAGAAGTTCCCTCAGTTCCTGTAGTTCCCTTATGAGTTTTGACGAGCAAATTCGGTAATATGTCTTCATTGAGCGAGTCCCCTCCCCCTCCGAGGGGGAGGGCTAGGGAGGGGGTCGGGTTTTGGCCGAAAAATGAGGTGGGTTTTAACCCTTACCTCCTCATACGACCTGATTTCTACCCTCCCCTAACCCCTCCCTGCTAGGGAGGGGAACTTTACCCACAACGTTACCGATTTTGAAAATCAAATCTCATTAGGCCACACTATCGTTTGTTATAGATTTTCTCAAAGAGGGAGATTGTTACATGAGCTACATGAAAATTGAGTTTGAAAGAGGCGGGGTTTTTACCGCCAAACTGCTGGAGGAGGAAGCGCCCAAAACGTGCCGAACCATCAAATCCCGGTTGCCGTTTGAGTACCGTTTTCAGCACAGCATTGTCTCAGGGCAGGCTATTTTGTGCCTGCCACCCGATTTGACGGTGGAGCGCGAGAACCAGCGGGTAGCAGGGATTCTGCCGGGGGCGCTGTCCTTCCTGGTCAAAGATGAGCCGGTGCTGGTGCCGGATGAAATCTACATCGCCTACGGCATCTTCATCTCGCGCGGCCTGACCGTTGACGCCAAGCAGCCGGTCAACGTCTTTGCCCAAATCGAGTCCAATTTGGACGAGTTGAAGCAAATCGGCCGGCGAATCCTGCTGCAAGGGGCCGAGATGGTGCGCTTTAGCCTGGTGGAAGCATAAAACTATTTACGATTTCAGATTGACGATTGGCGATTTTGGATTTATACCGCCAGGGTATCCTTTAGGACGATTAAAGTTTACAATCGTAAATCGCAAAAAGATAGCCCTGCGGGTAAATCGTAAATCGTAAATCGGTAATGACTACCTAACCTATGATTCATACCGTCCTCGGCCCGGTTGACCCCTCGGCCCTGGGCCGGACGCTCATGCATGAGCACATTTTTTGTGACTTCTACCGCGTCACCGGCCAGTTGAACCAGTTGCTCAACGACGAGCACCTGGCGGTGGATGAGTTGAACTTTCTGGCGCAGGCCGGCGGGTCGGCCCTGGTGGAGTGTACCACCCCCGACTTTGGCCGCCATCCGGCCGGGCTGTGGCGGGTCGCGCAGCAAACGGGGCTGCACATTATCATGGGCACGGGCTGGTATCGCCAGCCCTATTATCCGCCGGAGATTGACCGCCTCTCCCTCAAGGCGTTGGCGGAACAAATGGTGGCTGAACTGACCGCAGGCGTGGCCGGTACCGATATTCGGGCCGGGATTATCGGCGAGATTGGGGTCAATCTGGATTACGCCACCGCCCAGGAGGAGCGGGTGCTGCGGGCCGCCGCTCGCGCTCAACAAGCCACCGGCGCGCCGCTGACCACCCACGCCTCGATGTACCCGGTGGGCCTGGTGCAGCTTGAGATTCTGGCCGAGGAGGGGGTGGACTGCTCCAAAGTCATCATCGGCCACTGCGACACCTACCTTGACCTTGATTATCATCTGGCCATTCTCAACAGTGGGGCTTACGTTCAGTTTGACACGGTGGGCCGCCTCCACATGAACCCCGATGAGCGCCGCGCCGATGCGTTGGTAGCCCTGCTCCGGCGGGGCTGGGTCGAGCGGCTGCTGCTCTCCAGCGACCGCTGCCATCGCTCCGACCTGCATGCCTTCGGCGGGGCGGGCTACGATTACGTCTTTACCCGCTTTTTTGACCTGCTGCGCCAACGCGGCCTCAGCGATGCCGAACTGGATGTCATCACCATCGAAAACCCGCGCCGGGTGCTGGCGTGGTAATCGTGGTATTTTCTCAATGCTCCGGGGGCATCGAAAAAAGTTGGAAGGCTGGAAGACTGAATGAGTTCCACCCTTCCAACCTTCCAATCCTCCTGGCTGCCAAAGTTTACTTCAAGCTATTGAGATGACACAAAATGGAGTGATAAAATGCCCCAACCCGACTCAATCACCATCGAGGTGATTCGCAATTACCTGCTCTCGGCGGCGCGAGAGATGAACCGCAATCTCATCCGCACCGCCTACAGCACCGTCATCTACGAGGTGCGCGATTTTGGGGTGGGCCTGTACGACCGGGAGTGCCGCCTGCTGGCCGAAGCGCCCGGCCTGGCGATTTTTACGCGGGGCAATGATTACGCCCTGCGCCAGGTGGTGGATTACCTGGGCTACGACAATCTCCACCCCGGCGACATCGTGCTGCTCAACTACCCCTACTGGAGCGCCGCCCACACCCTGGATGTGGCGGCGGTGGCCCCCATTTTCTACGGCGATACCCTGGTCGGTTTTGCCGCAGCCAAGCAGCACTGGCAAGACCTGGGCCAAAAGGACGCCGCCTACTGCACCGATACCACCAGCCTGTTTCAGGAAGGACTGGTCATCCCCTGCCTTAAAATTTACAAGCAGGGCGTTTTGAACCAGGATTTGGTGGACATCATCCGCTTCAACAGCCGCATGCCGGAGCGAGTGCTGGGCGACATGCACGCCAAGCTGTCGAGCTGCCGCACCGGCGAGCGCCGCGTCCAGGAGCTGGTGGACAAATTTGGGCTGGACACCTTTCAGGCCGCCGCCGAAGCCATCCTGTCTCACGGCGAGCGGCTGGCGCGGGCGCGGCTGGCCCAACTGCCCCAGGGCACCTGGAGCGCCGAGGATTGGGTGGATGACGACGGCATTGACCGCGAGACGCTAGTCAAAATCAAAGCCACCGTCACCGTGACCGCCGATGAAATGCTGGTGGATTTCAGCGGCTCCTCACCCCAAACCCTGGGGCCAATCAACGTGCCCTTTGGCATGACCCAGGGTGTGGCGGCCCTGGTCTTTAAAGCCATCACCACCCCGGACTCGCCGGCCAACGAGGGTAACTTCAGGCCGCTGCGGGTCATCGCCCCGCCGGGGAGCTTGATGCACGCCACGCCGCCCGCCGCTACTTTTACCCTGTGGCCGGCCCTGCTGGCCATCGAGGTCATCACCAAAGCGTTGGCCCAGGCCATGCCGGAGGTTATCCCGGCCTGCTCCGGCGGCGACATCTACAGCGTCATGGGCACGGGCCTCCACCCCCGCACCGGCAAGCTGTGGGTCGAAGGCTGCAACGAGGGGGTCGGCTTTGGCGGGCACGCCGGCGGCGACGGCGAAAACAGCCAGATGCACCTCTCGGAGCCGGGCTGCCGCAACAACCCCATCGAAATTTTGGAAACCAAAGCCCCCTGGCTGATTGAGCATTACCGGCTGCGCCAGGATTCCGGCGGGCCGGGGCAGCACCGGGGCGGACTGGGCAGCAGCCGCTGCTATCGCCTGCTGGCCGACGCCACCGCCCTGACCATGATGAAAAAATCCAAAACCCGGCCCTGGGGCATGGCCGGCGGCGGCGAGGCTTACAACGGCTTTTCGGTCTATTGGCCCGGCACGGAGCGGGAAACCGTCACCGGCACGCGCTACCAGGCCATGGCCGCCGGGGAGCGCTTCTGCACCAACTCGGCCGGCGGGGGCGGCTGGGGCGACCCCTTCCAGCGCGACCCGCAGCAGGTTTTGGCCGATGTGCGCAACGAATACGTCTCCACGCAGCGCGCCCGCGAGGCTTACGGCGTGGTGATTGACCCGGAAACGATGACCGTGGATGAGGCGGGGACGGCGGCGTTGAGAAATCAGGCCATCAATTGTCAACAAGAGGAATAATATCGGTACGTCAACATTCTCCCGCACACTTGCCCC
>CAZDMM010000406.1:0-6884 GCA_964505845.1 uncultured Caldilineaceae bacterium | reverse complement strand
TTTACCCGGAGATGCGCGAGGCCAAGCGCCTGGTCGAGAGCGGCGTCATCGGCCGGCCGCTCACCGTGCTGGACTCGATGTCCATCACCTACACCTTTGTGCTGCCCTGGTATCGAGACAAAGAGATTGCCGGGGGCGGGGTGTTTATGTGCAACGCCGTGCATGGCTTTGACCGGGTCAGTTGGGTCTTGGGCCAGCGCATTACGGCGGTTTCGGCGATGATTGAACCTACGACCGGCGCGCGGGCCGAGGATTACGGGTCGGCCCTGGCCCGCTTTGAGGGCGGGGCGCAGGGCACTTTCTTTCAACATTGGGGACCGTATCGCACCCTCATGTGCGAGATGCAGCTTTACGGCGAGTCTGGCATGCTGCACGTCCGCTCCTGGGACTCGCTGGAGGTTTTTACCAGCGGTCAGCGCACCATCCACAAATATTATCACCCCGACGCCAGCCTGGCCGACCGCGCCCAGGTGGGCATGGTGGCAGAGCTAACCGAGATGGTTGAAGCCATTCGCGCCGGCCGCCAGCCGGAACCGGGCGGCGACGCCGGCCGCACCTCGGTGGCGCTGGTGCTGGCTACCTACAAATCGGCGGAATTGGGGCAGTGGATAACCTTGTAAATGGAGATTGGTAATTAGTGATTGTTGACGTTCACAGTCATACTCCTCAATACAAGGAGGCCGTGCCGCCAGAGCAGAGGGTGATCAACCGCATGTGGCGGCCCGACCGGCCGGTGCAGGCCACCTATAGCTGGGCCGATTATTTGGCCGCCCAGGCCCCGGCGGAAAAATCCATCGTCTTTGGCATCGCCTGGCAGCCTGGCCAGATGGCCGACAACCTGAGCGGCCAGGGCGCCGGCGATACCAGTTGGCATGGCGGCAACGTCAATGACGCCACGGCCACTTTTGTGCGCGCCCACCCTCACCGGCTCATCGGTTTTATGTCGCTCCACCCCTACGACGCCAACTGCCTGGATGAGTTTGAACGCTGCCGCACCGATTTGGAGCTACACGGCCTCAAACTGGGGGCCAATTATCAAAATTTTGACCCGCTGGAGCCGCGCGCCCTGGCCTTATACGAGCGGGCGCAGCGATACGGCCTGCCGATTCTATTTCACCAGGGCACTTCGCCCGTCCGGGATGCGCCGATTCGCCTGGCCCACCCACTGTTGATGGACGAGATCGCCATCCGCTATCCTGAGTTGAGGATTATCATGGCTCACATGGGCCATCCCTGGCAGGCGGAAACCTGCGTGGTCATTCGCAAGCACCCCCATGTGTATGCCGATATTTCCGGTAATTTCTATCGCCCCTTCTCCTTTTGGGAGCAGATGGTGAAAGCGATGGAGTGGAATGTGCTCCCCAAGCTGCTCCTGGCCAGCGATTACCCCATCACCACCATCGCCGAAACCATTGAGGCCCTGCGGAACGTCAACCGGATTGTGGCCGGCACGCCCCTGCCGCACGTACCGGAAGAAGCGATTGAGGAGATGATCCACCGGAATAGTTTGGCGTTGTTGGGGTTGGAGTGAAGCGTGGAGCGTAAAACGTAAAACGTAAAACGTAATGATTGATGGTAATGTATCCGTGTCATGAAACCATTACGTTTTACCCGCAGGGCTACACCGCAAGGGTGTCCTTCGCTCTGCGCCCCTTTGGGGGGATACCACGCCGGGTACGGTGTCAGTTTGCGCAATACGTTTTATTGAAAATTAGCTCATTGTAAAGGAACCAACTTTATGTCATTTGAAGCCAAGCTCAAAGAAATGGGTTACACCGTAGAACCGATTGAACTCAACGCCGGGCGGCTGATGCACGCCAAGCGAGTAGGGAATCTCATCTATACTTCCGGGCAGGTCTCCAAATGGGGCGACAAGCTGGTGCAGGGCAAGGTTGGGCGCGACCTGACGGTGGAAGAAGGGTATGAAGCGGCCCGCATGTGCGCCCTAAACTGTCTGGCGGCGGTCAAAACCCTGGCCGGCAGCCTGGATAACGTGGTGCAGGTGGTCAAAGTGCTGGGCATGGTCAACGTGGCCCCGGATTTTGATAAAACCCCGGAGGTGATTCACGGCTGCAGCGACTTGTTAATAGAAGTTTTTGGCGAGGCCGGCCGCCACGCCCGCAGCGCCGTCGGCATGACCATTCCCCACAACTGGGCGGTTGAGGTGGAGTTGATTGTTGAGGTGAAAATGTAGGTGTATTTAGTTTCAGTGAAAAAGGTGTTACTGTAAAACGTGAAGCGTAAAACGTAATGATCTGATGCAAAAACATTACGTTTCACCCGCAGGGCTATACCACGCCGGGTACGGTGTCAGTTTGCGTTTTATGCTTTATCATAAATCGGATAGTCAACTCACTGGAAGTATACGAAAATAGCATCCATGAATAATTCTATTATCCTCGAAATCTGCATTGACTCGGTTGAAGGGGCCATCGCGGCGCAGCAGGGCGGGGCTAACCGGGTGGAGTTGTGCGACAACCTGATTGAGGGCGGCACCACTCCCAGCGCCGGCACAATTGCCCTGGCCCGTAAACATATTGACATTGATCTGAACGTCATCATCCGGCCGCGCGGCGGCGATTTTTGCTATTCTGACCTGGAATTTGAGGTGATGAAGTACGACATCGCTCAGGCCAAACAGTTGGGGGCCAACGGCGTCGTCATCGGCCTGCTCCAGCCGGACGGCGCAGTGGATGTGGCCAGAACCCAAGCCCTGGTGGAACTGGCCCGGCCCTTGAGCGTCACCTTTCACCGCGCCTTTGATATGACCCGCAATCCCTTCGAGGCGCTGGAAACGCTTATCCAATTGGGGTTGGACCGGGTGTTGACCACCGGCCAGGAAAGCTCGGCTTTGGAAGGCCTGGATTTAATTACCGAACTGGTGCAGCGGGCCGGCGACCGCATTATCGTCATGCCCGGCCTGTCGAGCGGCTTTTCAATCCAGAACTTCAAAAAGATTGTCACGCACAGTGGGGCCAAGGAAATCCACACCGCTGCCATGACCTCGCTGGACAGCCGCATGATTTTCCGCAACCGGCGCAGTTTTATGGGCGGCGAGCTGCGCCCCCCGGAGTTTACCCTGACTGTGACCGATGCCGGTCGCGTCAGAAGCCTGGTTGAGGCGGCGCGTGGCTAAAATTCAATTGAAGGTTGAAGTCAAAAAAACGCCGCCGGTCAGGGTTCGTTCCCTTTACCGGCGAGTAGAGTTTCTGTTGGCCTATACGGGGGTGCAGCCTTGTAAGATTATCTAAAACAAATGTAGAGACGCACAAGGAGGTAAACGATGAAAACAGTCAGGCAGCTTTTGCAAAGCAAAGGCCGTGAGGTGTGGAGCATCGCTCCAGAGGCGATGGTTTACGATGCGCTCAAGGTAATGGCTGAAAAAAGCGTGGGAGCCTTGGTGGTACTCGATGCCGGACAGGTGGTGGGTATCATCTCGGAGCGGGATTATGCCCGTAAGGTCAGCCTGCAAGGCAAATCTGATCGTACCACTCCTGTCAAAGAGATTATGACCCCTAAAGTGGTCTATGTGCGTCCCGAACAAACGATTGAAGAATGTATGGCCCTGATGACCGACAAGCGCATCCGCCACCTGCCGGTCATGGAGAATGATCGGTTAATTGGCGTCATCTCCATCGGCGACGTGGTCAAGGCGTTGATCTCAGAACAAGAATTTATCATCGCTCAACTTGAAAATTATATTACCGGCCGATGAAACTCATCACTCACCCCACAGGCAACTATCGCTTTCTCACCGGCCTGGCGCCCTACTCCTCCGGCGTGGCGGCCTGTCCAGGTTTTGAGGTGGTGCATGTCACCTTGCGGCAGCCCTGGCCCTATCGCCAGGGTTTTGATTTGATTGACCGGCGCCTGGCGGATCAAGGCCGGCCGCGTTCGGCCCTGTGCGCCGTCGAACTGCGCTCGCCCTGCCCTTTTACCTTTGAGGGCTTTGCTCACTTTAACCAGGGCTACCAACAGTTTCTGGCCGAGTGGGATTTGTGGGTGGACGGCCACAACCCCATCGCCCGCACCAACGTGGCCCCGGAGGTCAACCCGCCCACCGAGCCGGCGCTGTACGGTTTTTCCTATACCGCGCCGTCGGAGGCAGCCGGGCCAACTTTTGTAGTGGCCGGGGCGGGAGAACTGGTCGAGGCGGCCCTGACGCCGGCGGCCGTGGTGCGCCCGAATGAAACCTCAGCAGAGGCCATGCAAGAAAAAGCGGCTTTTGTTATGGAGATGATGGCGGCCCGGCTGGCCGGTCTGCAAGTCAGTTGGAATCAGGTGACAGACGTGGATATTTACACGGTTCACCCTCTCCACACCTTTTTGGCGACCACCATTCTGGAGGCGATGGGGGCAGGCGCTATTCACGGCGTCCACTGGTTTTACAGCCGGCCCCCCATCAGCGGCCTGGAATTTGAGATGGACGTACGCGGCGTCCGGCAGGAAGTGCGGTTGTTTTGAGCAGAGGGGCAGGGGAGCGGAGGAGAATTTTCACCCCCGCTCCCCTACTCCCCTGCTGGAATGAGGAGTGATAATGCTAAATTACTCAGTTGCCGACCTGCTCAACCTCTCCGGCCAGGTGGCGATCATCACCGGCGCCAGCCGGGGCATTGGCCGGGCCATGGCCCAGGTGTTTGCCCAGGCCGGGGCCAAAGTAGCCCTGCTTGCCCGCACCGCCGGCCAGTTAGAGGAAATCGCGGCCCAAGTTGCTACCAATTACCAATTACCAATCTCCAATTTCCTGGCTTTACCCGCCAACGTGGCCGACGAAGCTCAAGTCAACGCCGCCGTACAAAAAGTTATCGAAACCTGGGGGCGGGTGGATATTTTGATCAATAACGCCGGTCTCATCAGCCTGGGGCCGCTGACTCAGGTGGGACCGGCGGATTGGCAGCGCATCCTCGACGCAAATTTGACCGGCGCTTACTTCTTGTGCCGGGCCGTAGCGCCGGGCATGATGGCCCAAAAATCGGGCCGGATCATCAACATCGCTTCGATTACGGCCCAAACCGGCGGCGTCTCGGCCGGGATTCACTACTCCGCTTCCAAAGGCGGCCTGCTGGCCCTCACCAAAACCCTGGCCCGCGACCTGGCCCCTTATAACATTACCGTCAATGCCATTGCGCCCGGCCAGATTGACGCCGACCCCAACCTTCTCACCCCGGAAGCTCGTCAGCGTATCATTGAGATGGTGCCCCTGGGTCGCTTGGGCGAGCCAGAGGAGATTGCTTACGCCGCCCTGTTTCTGGCTTCGCCCATGGCGGCCTACATCACCGGCGCGACGATAGATGTCAATGGCGGGATTATGAAACGGTGAAACGTGTTGCGTGTTGCGTGGTGCGTAGGTTCGCTGCTCTACGCACCACGCTCTACGCACCACGATTGGAAGGATACAAACGAATGGCCCAAAACTTACCTCACCTGCTTGTCCCCCACGCTCCCCAACGTTGGAAAGCGCAACCCGATTTGGCTGCCTGGAATTGGGCTGACATTCCCGCCCTGCCGCCCTTTATCCTGGCCGATGGCAGCGGCCCGGCCCAACAGCAAACGACAGCGCGCGTCTGTTATGATGCTGAGGCGCTTTACCTGCATTATGACTGCGACGACCGGGATATTTGGGGTACCTATACCCAACGCGATGAGCCGATTTACGATGAAGAGGTGGTCGAAATCTTTTTTGGCCCCGGCCCCGCCGATTTGGTGCGCTACTTTGAATTCCAGGTCAGCCCCAATGGGGTATTGTTCGACGCCAAAATCTACAATCCCACCTCTCAGCGGCCGGAATTGGAAGTGGATTTTAGTTGGAACTGTCCTGGGATTCGCTGGCAGGCCGGTCGCAACGATGCCGCCAACCACTGGTGGGCCGTAATGGTCATCCCCTGGGCAGCGGTCGCGACGCCGGGCGGCCTGCCCAAATTGTGGCGGGCCAACCTCTACCGCATCGAGCGCCCCCGCGACGCCGGGCCGGAGTATAGCTGCTGGTCGCCCACCATGACCGAGCCGGCCGATTTTCACAAACCGGCCTATTTTGGAGTGTTGGAATTAACATAAGTGGCAATCATTCCCGGTGATGACCGGAGACCGACGACCGGTTGTTGGCTTGCCCGGCGCTTCCGGTCTCCCGTCCCCGGTCCCCGGTCTGTTTTTAGAGTTGACAGGCGGCATGGGAATACCGCCCTGACACGTGACACCTGACACGTGACACCTGACACGTGACACCTGACACGTGACCCTTACTTACGGAGGAAACTACTATGACCCAACTCAGCGACATCATCCCGGCGGGCGCCGAACTGGAAAGGTTGTTTGATGGCTGCGCCTTTGCCGAAGGCCCGGCGGCGGACGCCGCAGGCAACGTCTATTTTTCGGACTGCCCCAACAACCGCATCCTGGTTTATCGCCCCGACAGCGGCAAAACCGAGGTTTGGCATGAACCCAGCCTGCGGGCCAACGGCATGAATTTTGACCACCAGGGCCGGCTGGTGGTCTGCTGCGATGGCAAAGATGGCGGGGCGCGGGCCGTTCGCCGCTACGAGCCGGATGGAACCATCACCACTCTGGCTTCCCACTACAACGGCAAAAAGCTTAACGCCCCCAATGATCTCTGCTTTGACCACCAGGGCCGCATTTACTTTACCGACCCGCGCTACGGCTACAAAGAGGATTTGGAGCAGGACTGCATGGCTGTCTACCGGCTAGACCCGGACGGCTCCCTGACGCGGGTGATTGACGACATGCAGTCACCCAACGGTATTTTGATCACGTCCGATAATCGCACCCTCTTTTTGGTGGATCACAATGCCGATCCGGGCGGAGTGCGCTTTCTGGTAGCCTATGATCTGGCCGCCGATGGAACGTGGAAGCGGCGGGGCGTGTTGTAC
>CAZDMM010000405.1:0-6923 GCA_964505845.1 uncultured Caldilineaceae bacterium | reverse complement strand
CATTCCCGGCTGGGGTGGCTGGTTTTTAGATAAGACCAGGTCCGGCGGCGGCCCTTTGATTGACCTGGGGGTTCACATGTTGGATGCGGCGCTGTGGATTTTGGATTATCCGGCCCCTCTCACCGTAAGCGGCGCAGTACAGGCTAATTTTGGCCCGCGCCAGTTAAAAACGTGGGAAGCGCCCGAAACTCCCTGGCCTTACACGGTGGAGGATTCGGCCCTGGCCTTTATTCGGCTGGCGGACGGGGTAACGCTGAACCTGGAAACCAGTTGGGCCTCGCATGGCCGGCCCGGCCAGGATGACTTTTTTATCACCCTCATGGGTACGGAAGGAACCGCCGAATTGTACGTGGCTAATTATGCCGGCGAGAATACCCTGACCCTTTACACCGAAGTGGGCGGCAAACCGGCCACCATCCGGCCAGCGGTCAAATTGACCAAATCTGACCATGAGTATGCCGTGGCCGAGTTTGTCAAATGCGTCGAGACCGGCGCTGCGCCCACAGCCTCGGTGGAGCAGGGGCTGACGGTGATGAAAATCATCGAAGCGGTATACCGGTCTGCGGAATTGGGCCGCGAGGTCAGCCTTTAAATTTGAATAACCGGCAGCGAGGGATGGGTATCGTCGTTATCTGGCTCTGGGGCCGGCGGCGCGGGGTCAGCCTCCGGGGATAGGATCACCCCGGAGGGGCCTTCGGTAGAAACCTGGATGATAATGGCGGTGATATTATCCGGCCCGCCTGAGGCGTTGGCGATGTCAATCAACTGTTTAGCCGCACTCAGGGGAGAGGGCGCCTGGTTAAGCACTTGTTTTAGCTCCGGTTCCGGCACTTCGCCCCACAACCCATCGCTGCACAGAATAATCAAATCATCCGGCTGAAGCTTTTCACTGACGATGTGGATCTCAATCTCCGACCCCTGGCCCAGGGCTTGATACAGAACATTTCGGCGGGGATGGGTGAGCGCTTCGGCCTCGGTGATTTTGCCTACCTCCACCAGCCGGCTCACCAGGGAGTGGTCTCGGCTCAACAGCCGTAATTCGCTGTTGCGCAGTAAATAGGCCCGCGAGTCGCCCACGTTCATGGCTACCAGGGAGTCGCCGTGCAGAACGGCGGCCACCACCGTGGTGCCGCCGCCTTCGGTAGCATCGTAAACTTGGTCGTTGGCTTTGATGATGGCGTTGCTGAGGGCCTCAATGATATCATCGGTGGGATTATCGGTGGGCAGCGGGATGACGGTGGCATAATATTCTGAGTTGACGGTTTCAATGGTAATGGCCGAGGCAATCTCACCTTTGTGATGACCTCCCATCCCATCGGCCAAAACATAGAGATGGCCTTTACTATCCAGGGTAGTAGCATCGGTATCTACCGGCAGTTTGTAGGCATCTTCATTGTGCGCCCGGATCATGCCGGTGTTAGATAAACCCGCATATCTAAAATACAAAACCGGCTTTGTAAAGTTGAGCTGTCGCGAATTTGGGTCAGACAACGTCTGCTGCCTCCTATTTGGCCTGAAGGCACAAATGAATAACAGAATATCCACCCTAAAAGATTGAAAGCTATTATAATGCTATTTTAGATAAATTTCCAGCTATGGCGACTTGATTAGGAGAAATTGCCCTGGGCATGCGGTTGGCGCTTTAGTCTCTATAGACACATCCAACATGTTCGTCTATAATCTCTGTGTGAAAGCACGACGCTAATTAAATTTTAAGGTGATCCCCGGTCACCGGAACGATTTAGGAGAATTAAATGAAAAAGAAGCTGCCTTCCCTCCCCCGACCGACCGTGAAATTTGTTTCTAACCCCGATAAAATGAGCGAAGCTGCCGCTCGCGGCATGTTAAGCAATCCTGTTTATGTAGGGGTTCCGCCCTATCATCGGATTGTTTCCGACGAAGCCTGGGTGCGAGCAGCCGTAGAATTGATTAAGGAAGAAGGGGCCGAGCAGTTTTTAGTCAATATGTTGCATATGCTGCGGGCCAGCATGGTCTCTGCGGTGCCCAAAGAGGCTATTCCTGATGATTATGACGGCCCCTGGCCTGAAGATGACGAGGGTGAGGCGGCGGACATGGAAGAAGAGTGGCCGGAGGAGAGCGAGACTCTTTCACCCTGGCAAAATCCGATGGAGGGCTTAATTTTTTGCTCGCATGATGGCCTGCCCATGATCTTGATTGAGGGCGAATTGGTGTGTGTGGGTGAATATTTATACGCCCATCTCAGCAATGCCCCGGTGAATGATTTGCTCAGCGAGCCGGTGCTGACCCTGATTTTTCAAAATGGGCACACCCTGCCCCTGCTGTGCCCCGACTGCGGCGAGTCGCTGCACGTGTCTGACCAGAACACCCTGTTAGACAGCCTGAACGGTTTGGCGGTGGTGGCCCTGGAATGGGATGAGGAGAACTTTGAATTAATTGTTGAGTTTGGCCGGCCTGAGGCTGAAGATGACGAGGCCGTTGAGCCAATCGAAACGCTGTTTTTGCACCTTAACTCGGTGCGAGGGCTAACCTGCCCGCACCAAACCTTGTGGCACGATGAGGACATGCAGCCATAACCGGGGGTGGAGCCAATTCACCTGAATTTAGGTTCCCCTGAGATTATTCTGAGACGGCAGGTTGAAGAATTCCCCCAGAACGTTGAATCCATGGCCGAATTGCCGGCCCCGCTTGCCAAACCTCATAAAGGTTTGCTCATGCCCTAACTTTATGCTATTCTCCTGTAACCCCTGCCTCACAGGCCGTCTGAAAAGCCGGGTAGCTGCGCTTCCCGGAGGCTGTTTTGAGAGATAGCCTCTGGATTTATCGCCGATTTTAATCGAGCCTCCGGGAAGCTGCTCAGACAAGCCCTCACAGGCGCCAAGGACCAGCCGTGACATGATTGAGGAGCCGACCTTTTTTATCAGCCGGCGGCGGCGTGTAGCTGCCTGGCTGGTCCATTTGTTTACCGCCAGCGGGGCTGTTTTTGGCCTGCTGACCCTCTACGCTGTCCACCAACAACAATTTATCCTGGCTTTCTGGTTTATGGGGGCTGCCATTTTGGTTGACTCCGTAGATGGTATCCTGGCCCGGCGCGCCCAAACTAAGGTGGCTGCTCCCAGAATTGATGGCGCTTTACTGGATAATATCCTGGACTATGTAAACTATGTTATCGCCCCGGCCTTTTTTCTGTTAGCCAGTGGATTGCTGCCCCAGGGCTGGGGTTTTTTTGGTACGGCCATTATTGTGTTGGCCTCGGCTTATCAGTTTACCCAGCCCGACGCCAAAACCAGCGACCACTTTTTTAAGGGTTTTCCCAGTTATTGGAATATTGTGGTTTTTTATCTGTTTTTTTGGCAAACCCCGGCCTGGCTCAATCTCATCATCGTGTTGGTTTTAGCCGTGCTGGTTTTTGTGCCGATCAAATATGTTTACCCTTCTCGCCTGGATTATCTCACCCACAACCGGTGGTTGCGACGCGCCATGTTGGTGGCAACGCTCTTGTGGGGTATTGCCACCGCCGCTCTGCTGCTGATCTATCCCAACACCAACTTTGTGCTGGTCACTCTGTCCATTGCCTACGCCGTATTCTATACCGCCATCAGCCTTTACCGCACCTTTGTGCCCCTGGAACCCCTGCCGCGGCCCCTTAAAAAAACCAGCATCGCCGACCGCCTGGAACATCTGCGCAAGTTGCGCCAGCGGCGCTGGCCCTTTCGCCGGCGCTAAGGGGAGTGATGGTGAGGCCCGGTGATGGTTGACGGCTGGTGGGCGGCGGCGGCGCTCTTGATCCTCCTGGTGATCCAATTTATATTTTATCGGCGCATGAGGGCGCGCTGGCGTCGAGAAGCCGTCAAGGCCGCCCGGTTGGCCCGCAAGCTGGCCCTCACCCGCCAGGAGCTGGCCGATGCCAAAACACGCCGCAAAAAACTGCTGGCGGCGGCCACCCAGGGCTTGATTATTGTGGAGCAGGATTACAGCATCTCCAGCGCCAACAAAGTTGCCAAACAATTGTTTGGCCCGCTCCGCCCCAAAACTTCGTTTATGCAGTGGACCCGCCAGCATCAACTACGGGAGTTGGTTGACCAAACCCTGCGCGATGAAAAAATGCCGCCGCTGTACTTTAGCAAAGAGGATCGCATCCTGGAAGCTCACGCCCGCGCTATTAAAGCCGGCGTGGCAGATGGGAAAAAGCTGCCGGTAGCGGTGGCTTTAGCCATCAATGATGTGACGGAACTGCAGCGCCTGAGCCGGGCCAGGCGTGATTTTGTGACCAATATTTCGCACGAGCTGCGCTCGCCCCTGGCTTCTATCCAACTGTTGACCGAAACCTTGCAAAGCCGGGCCCTGGATGATCGCCAGTTGGCCGCCGAGTTAATCGGCAAGATTGTGGCCCAGATTGATACCTTGAACCAACTGGCCCAGGAACTGCTTGACCTGTCGCTCATCGAGTCGGGCCAGTCGCCCTTAAGGATGGCCGCTTTCTCGCTCCGCCAGATTGTGCAGGCCCAGGTTGACCGCCTCATGCCCCAGGCCGAGCGCAAAAATCTTAACCTGGTGGTAGATATTGCTGAAGAGATCAAGGTGCTGGTGGACGAGACCATGATCGGCCGGGTTATTACCAACTTGATCCACAATGGTTTGAAATTTACGGAAAAGGGCGGGGTAACAATTTCGGCCAGGCCGGTCAGCCTGGCCCCTGATTCTAAAAGCGGCGGCGGGGCGGAAGAGTGGATTTTGGTCAGTGTTGCTGATACCGGCATCGGGATTCCCCCGGATGAGCTGGGCCGCATTTTTGAGCGATTTTACAAGGTTGACCGCGCTCGCAATCGCAAGGAGTCCGGCACCGGCCTGGGGCTGGCCATTGCCAAACATATTGTCGAAGGGCACGGTGGGCGAATTTGGGCCGAAAGCAGCGGCAAAAACGGCTCTACCTTTTATTTTACTTTGCCCCCCGACGAGTAAGACCCGTTAAGCCTGAGACTCTACGTAAAATGTTGAGTTGACGCCTGGATAGCTCTGTGCTATCATCCGTCACACTGTTTGACGGCTTAAAATCCAACCCCACCACGAGTTAACCCTAAACTATGCCCAATATTCTCATTGAAAACTGTGCAATCGTTACCGTCAATGATGCGGCTGAAGTTATTGCTAACGGCTATATTTTTACCCAGGGAGATAAGATTGCGGCGCTGGGGGCCGCCCCAACCCCGCCGCAGTTGCGCGTCCAGGCGGATACCGTTATTGACGCCACCCTCATGGCCGCCATGCCGGGGATGGTCAACGCCCACACTCACCTGTTTCAGATTTTTTTGCG
This sequence comes from uncultured Caldilineaceae bacterium, assembly GCA_964505845.1. GTDB lineage: Bacteria > Chloroflexota > Anaerolineae > 4572-78 > J111 > DSQQ01. The sequence continues at coordinate 1,630 of CAZDMM010000405.1, read as the reverse complement.
GGGCCTGGCCGATGATAAACCCCTGCTGGAATGGCTCAAATCGGCCATTTGGCCGGTTGCCAGCGCCCTGACCCAGGAAGATGCTTACGTGGCCGGGCTGCTTGGCTTTATAGAGAATATTCGCTCCGGCGCGACGGCGGTAGTGGATCACCAATACGTCCACACCGACCCCTTCAACAGTGACGCTATTTGCCGCGCCGCCCAGGAAACCGGCATCCGGCTGCTGCTGGCCCGCGGCTGGGCCGACCATAATTATCACCCCGCTTTTGCCGAACCCCCTGACCGGATCATTGCCGAGATGCGGCGGCTGCTGCAAACCTGGCAAAACAGCGCTGGTGGCCGGATTCGGGTTGAGTTTGGGCCGCTGATTCCCTGGGGCTGCTCCGATGAGGTCATGCGCCAGACTTACCGCCTGGCCCAGGAGTGGGGCATTGGAACCCACATTCACATCGCCGAAACCCGGCCCGAAGTGGAGATGGTGCTCAAATCTCATAACCTGCGCCACGTGGAGTGGCTGGATTATTTGGGCGCGCTTGGCCCCTCAACCCATCTGGTGCACAGCGTGTGGTTGTCGGATCGAGAAATTGATTTGATTGCCGCTAAAAAAGCGGTGGTTGTCCACTGCCCGGTGAGCAATATGTATCTGGCTTCCGGCATCGCCCCCATCGTTAAACTCAAACAAAAGGGCGTGGCTATTGCCCTGGCCAGCGATGGGCCGGGCAGCAATAACTCTCAAAATATGATGGAAACGCTCAAGATGACCGCCTGCCTGCAAAAAGTGGGCAATCTGGATGCTATGGCCCTGTACCCGGAAGATGTCTTGTGGATGGCCTGTCGCGGCGGCGCGGTGACCTTTGCCCAGCCGGAATTAATCGGTTCGCTGGAAGTGGGCAAAAAAGCCGATATTGTGCTGGTTGACCTGGACTCGCCTTTTTCGATGCCGGTCCATAAAATACCCTCCACCCTGGTGTACAGTTCTGGGGCCGGACAGGTAGACACGGTGCTAATTGATGGTAAAATCGTTATGCGTGACAAAAAAATTACGGTGGTGGATGAAAAAGCGGTGCTGGCCCGCGCCCGCGCCGTAAGCGACAAACTGTTTGAGCGGGCCAGCGCCATGAAATATTCTTTGGAACAGGTCAAGTGGTAGATTTTGAAGGGAGGTGATTGGTCAAAAAAGTCAGAGGAAAGGGCGTTCTTCTATCTTGACCCTAAATTCTAAAAGGTCTGGTGCGATGACGGTTAATTTTCCCTCGTGTGTTTCAACTGAGTTGAAAACTGGTTTCGCAATAAAACCTCTCACAGGGACGCCAAAGGCGCGTAGAGCGCAAAGTGTAAGGATTATCAACACTTTTAATTGACTTGAAATGAAACACACCCAATTTACCCCAAAGGAGAAGAAAGATGTTCAAAAAAACCAATCAAAAACTCCTCTTTTTGTTCCTGACTCTGATGGCGATGTTGGTCCTGGCCATAGCCCAAACCGGCCCGGCCGAAGCCGAATCGTTGGCTCAAGACGATTTCTCAGATTTAAGAATAGCCATGCTGACCTCCGGCCCCATCAACGATGAGGGCTGGAACCAGACGGCTTACGAGGGCTTGAAGGTCTTGGAAAAAGCCGGAGCGGAAA
>CAZDMM010000404.1:0-6923 GCA_964505845.1 uncultured Caldilineaceae bacterium | reverse complement strand
CCGATTAAACCAAAATTTTACATACTTTTTGACAAAGATTCCGCAGGTGGTGTATTATGGAGCTAACCAAATAGAAAACGCGCCGTCCCCAGGTGCTAGGAACACCTAAAGGCGGCTAACCCTCCGAACTGCTTACACAGTCTGGAGGGCTGCCAATATTTTACTGACTCTTTGTGATTCTGTAAACTGCGCGGCCATCTTTGACCTTTTTGGTTGGGGGTGGCCGTTTTCATTGGCCTCAAATCTATGAGAAAGGAGATATACTTTATAGTCTGGTCATTAACCAACCGAGTTTTCTTGCCAGGCCCACCGTCCATTAGGCTATGTCTGTTGCTTGCCCGGCCATCGCCAGCCGGTGGATTTCCAGCAGTTGTTCCTCTGTGGTCGCGCCTCTTTCCTGCCACCACAGGCGGTAGAGCGTTTCGGCGGCCCGGCGGGCCAGGGCGGTGGGGTCTGCCGGCGCTTCGTCCCCCAGCAGTTCGGCCAGCAGGCGGGGAACGTAGTACAGGTCTGCACCTGCCGGCTGGCGGGTCACTTCCACCAGGCTCAGGGCCTCGGCCCGGCGCAGGTGAGCCTCCCAATCGGCCAGTTCTTCACAAAGGGCGGCCAGGGCCTCCTGCGGCGCAGGCATTTGGAAAACCAGGGCCGCCGCCAGCATCTGCCGCAGGGCCGGTTCCTGCTGCCGCAGCAGCTCCTCGGCCAGGATGCTCTCGCGGAACTCTGCTTCTTTGGCCGCCATGCGTTCCAAAATCTGGGCGTGATCCAGCCCGGCCTGGCCCAAAATTTCAAACAGCCACTCCAGCAGGCGGGGGTTGCCGTCGGCCACCTCAATCGCCTGCGCGGCTAACGCTTTGGAAATCGCACCGGGCTGCCTGGCCCGCTCCAGCCGGCGCACTTTTTTGGCCAGGTCGGCCCCCCGCAGCCGGTCAAGCGATTCCTGGAACAGAGCGGCCGCCTCGGCCACATCAAGTTGATAACGGCTGGTGAGCAGCAGCCGGTGGCGGCTGCGCTCTGGTCGGATAGCAAAAGCCAGGGCCGCCAGCACCTTTTTAGCCTCGATGGAAAGAACAGGCAGTCCGGCCCGAAAACGAAGCCGGCCGCCGTCCGTGTGCTCAAAATTGGCCTCGAAATCGTCCAGCACCAGCAGGAGCGGCTGGGCCGCCTGCTCAAAAACGGCCCGCAGCTTAAATCTTAACTCATGTACAGCACAAGTGCAAAGTGACCGGCACTTCCTCATTCTTCGAGGAGTAGCCAATCAATCCTGAAGTGCCGGTCACTTGTTCTTAACATGAGCTTAAATCTTAACTCCTCGTGCGGGTTCAGCAGGATTTCCCGCTGGGCCTGGCTCAGTGGGGCTTCCTCGACCAGCCGGTTAACCAGGGCAAATTCGTCCACCGCCCCCACCCAGACCAGGGTCTGGTACTCCGGCAGCCGGTCGGCCAGGCGAGCGGCCAGGCTGCTCTTGCCCAGCCCGCCCATGCCGTGCAGCAGCACCCCAATCTTATCCGGGACGTAGCGCAGGGCCTGCAGGCAGCGCTATAGGGCGCGCCGCCGGCCGACAAAACTCTGGCGGGTCGGCACTTTGACCAATCGTTGCGCATCCAAAAAGCGGGTGGCGGTTGAAGGGGGCGGGGCCGGCCGGCGGCCTGGGGTGCGCAGCGGCGTCACCAGCGGGCCGGGCGGCTCCCCGGCCAGGTACAGCCGCAGCAGGTGCCAGTCGCGGGCCTGCTGCTCGAGCAACGCCCGGTAGGCGTCGGCCAGGGCGCGGGCCGGTTCCGCGCCGGTGGCCAGGCCGGCGTACAGCGCGGCTGCGGCAGCGCTGGCTTCCGGGTCGAGCACGGGCCAGCCCCAGCCCAACACGGCCCCGGCCCCCCCCGTCCAGCAGGGCCTCGGCCAGGGAGGGCACGCTGCCGGCGCGGGGCGCTTCGCCGGTGCGGCAGCCAGAGAGAAAGATCAGCCGGGGTAGGCGGGTCAGCGCCCGGCGAATTTCTGTTGCCGGGGCCTCATATACGCCGCCCGTTTCGGTTTCGGTTAAAAAAACCGGCCCGCCCTCTTTCAAGGTGGCGTGGCCGGTCAGGTGAACCACGTCGAAATAAGCGGCGTCGTAGGAGTCAATCAGGTTCTTCAATTCGGCCAGGTCGCCGCTCTCCTCGACCAGCAAGGTCAACGGCTGCTTGCGGGTCGCCTCCAGGATCAGAGCTTCTTCGTTTTCAAAGTCCAGCACCGGCTCCACCTCCAGGGGCGAGGTGGCCATGAACAGCACCCGCAGGGCCCGGTTTTCCGGCGGCAGGGCCGGCGCTTTCCGCGCCCACCAGCGCACCGGCACGACGCATGGATTTTGGGGCTGCACCAAAAAGCCCGCGCCATCGTGCAGCGTTTCCCAGGGCAGGTGGGCCAGCCGGCCGCTTGTGGCCATTGCCAAAACTAGCACGTCCGTCAGCCCTTGCGCCGCCTCAACAGCTCCGGCTAAAAAGCGGTCGGCGCTGTCGAGCCAGGCGTAGAGCTGTTGGCCGGTCTGGGCCAGGTCGGCCGGCAGGGGGGTATAGTAATCGGTTTCCGCCCGGTCAATCAGTTTTTGGATGGCTGCCAGCGCCAGGGGGCGCGCTTGGTAATCGTTGGGGTTGTCAAAATAGTAGCGCAGCTCGGCGCTGGTGGCGTCAAGGGGTTTCAGGGCAATGTGCAGGGTTTGAGGCATAGCCGGCCTCTTAGTTAACCAATTCTTTCAAAACCTGGTTGATTTCCGCGGCGGTGGCGTTTTCTAATTGTATCCGCTTACCTTTTGGTCCAACCAGCACCACCTTTTTGATGGTTTTGCCGGCCGGGTTTTTTGACCATTCGGCGTACCACTTGCTGATTTTCTCGGCGACAGTCAGGGTTCCGCCGGTAATGGCGACGATGGTGGCAATGGTGGCCAGCGTTATGTCCCGCTCGCCTGCCCCGCTTGCTTCCCAACTGCCGGAGAGTTCCGGCATGGCTAACAGGTTTTCGCTGGCTTCGACAGCCCCAGCCCCTTCGATGGCTAATTGAATTGTGCTCATATTCGACTCCTTTACTCTGCATTTGTTGCTTTTGAGAGGGGTAGCTCCATTATAACAACATAATCTACTATATTTCTAGGGGTTGGTAGGGCAATCGCATACTCCCAAATTATGCGACTGAAGTCGCCCCTGGAGGGCTTTCAGCCACAATGTCCGCACGCTACGCGGACAGATTCTCTCCTCGTCCGCGCAGGCGGATATAATGCCCTTTGGGTACGGCCGGCTTTAGCCTTCCAGGTGCGATTTGATCCCGCCACAAAAAAGAATGTGCTGCGCGAAGACGCGTAGAGCGAGGCCCCCCAGTGGTAATCGCTTCTAAAGTTAGTATGCGATTGCCCTGATGAGTTTTGACAACCAAATTCAGTAATATATCGCCGCTTTCTTTGAAAGGAATTTTAGTTTCTTTCAAAGAAAAAATTTTTTCTTTGAAAGAAGTGAGTGGTTTCTTTGAAAGAAGTGAGTGGTTTCTTTCAATGGAATAGGGGGCTTATTTATGCAAAGTTAATGCGCCCTTCACCTAAACTTTATGGAACTTTGCCTTAAAAGCTGGTATGATACCGATCATTAAGGGTTTTAACTCTCTTAAATCTTTTAGAAAGGAGACAAACAATGGCAACTCTCATTCAAGCATTTCGTCGCTTTGGTCCCAAAGTCCATCTTAGAGGCACTATCCCCCAGCGGGAATTGGCTCAATGGATCTCGATGCGAACCGGGCTGAACCCCAACCAGGTCACCCTGGTTTTGCAGGAGTTGAAGGAAGCGATCCTTTACTTCAACCGCCTCGGCATGTCGGTTAAGCTGCCCGGCCTGGGCTTGTTCTCGCCCAGCATCACCCGCGATGGTCAGTACAAGATCAATCTGCGGATTGATAGTGAGCTGCGCAAAGGGATGAATACAGCAGACGGCTACAGCGGCCCGATTGAAAATCGCCACAATATTGGGATAGATGATGGTACCCTCAAGGCTCAGTGGGACCAGGCGTATCCTGATGATCCGCTGCAACTCTAACGTTGCTTGGCTAAATCACTGCGGCCCATCCAAAAGCCCCGCTTTTAAGGCGGGGCTTTTCATTACGCACGCCTTGTATAAATACCCGTTCTCAATAGATTATGTTATAATTTCCTTAAATTTGTTTGGGGAACAACAATGTATATACTCCACGCCCACTGGCACCCCCCCACCCGGCCCGCCGAAACCGGCAGCGCCGGCATGCTCTTTTGGGCTGAACATGGGGACGGGCTGCCAACCAAGTTAAAACCAAAAAAGGGGACAGGCCAGCCTCACCCTTTTTGCGCCGCGCCGGAAGCGTTAAAACCGCTCCTGGCCGGGCTGGAGCGGGTGGCCGAGGCGGCCGAGAAAAAGCTGGTCAGCCTGCTTTTGCCCACCACCAAATTTGGGCCGCAGCCCTCGCCGCAGTTGCAGGCCGAGTGGGACGAGTGGGTGGGGGCCGAGGTGACGGGCCTGAGCCAGTGGCTGGTGGCCGGGCTGTGGCTGTCGCCGGCCCCGGCCTTTACCCTGCTCACCCGCCTGGCCGACGCCGAAGACCTGCCGCCCCAACTACACCTGGGCGCCGAGGTGCAGTACTGGCAAAAAGCAGCCGATTTGGTGCTGGAAACCCTGGCCCAGCAAAAAATTCTGCCCACCCTGGCCCAGGCCGATGCCGCCGGCAAGGTGATGCACGCCCGCTGGCTGCCGGTGCTGGACGGCCCGCAGGATGGCCCGCGCCTGGCCCGGCTGCTGGAAGCCCTGCCGCCCCTGTGCCGGGCCGAAGCCGGCTCGCCCGAAAATGCGCCCTCGCCCCGCACCATTTTAGACACCTTTCTCAACCTCATGACCGACGCCCTGGCCCGCCAGTGGGGGCGCAGCGCCGCCTTCACGCCCACCCCGCCCCCCCCACACTGGCAGGGCGGACAAGAAGCAGGGCCGGACCCGGTCCACTCCTGGCTGGCGGCCCTGTTCAACGCCCTGCCGCTGGTCAAAGGCTCAACCGCCCAGTTGAGTCACCTGAGCCAAAATTACCGGGTCTGGCTGCGCAACCTGCACCTGGCCGGCGATAAAACCTTCCGGGTGGCCTTTCGGCTGGAAGCGCCGCAGCAGCAGGCGGAGGCGGATGCCAAAAACTGGCAGCTTCATTACCTGCTCCAGGCCCGCGACGACCCCAGCCTGCTGGTTCCGGCGGAGCAGGTCTGGCAGACCAAAGGCAGCGTGCTCAACACCCTCAACCGCCGCTTTGAGCAGCCCCAGGAAAAGCTGCTGACCGGCCTGGGCTACGCCGCCCGGCTGTTCAAACCCCTGGAAGCGGGCTTAAAAACGGCCCGGCCCGAAAGCCTGCCCCTCTCGGCCCCCGAAGCCTTTACCTTTTTGCGCGAGAGCGCCCCACTGCTGGAATCGAGCGGCTTTGGGGTGCTGGTGCCGCCCTGGTGGAACAAGCCCGGCATGCGCCTGGGCGTCCGGCTCAAAATGGCCTCCAAAAAGAAGGCCAACGCCGACGCCATCCCGTCGAGCAACCTCACCCTGGACAACCTGGTGCGCTACAAGTGGGAACTCTCGGTGGGCGAGACCACCCTGACCCGCGAGGAGTTTGACGCCCTGGTGGCCCTCAAATCGCCACTGGTGCAAATCCGGGGGCAGTGGGTGCAGCTTGACCCCGAACAAATCGAGGCCGCCATCCGTTTTTGGGAGAAGCAAAACCTGGAAGCCGAGGTAGGACTGCACGAGGCGGTGCGCCTGGGCCTGGGCGCCACCGAAACGGTCGAGGGGCTGCCGGTGGAAGAGGTGGAGTATGAGGGCTGGCTGGCCGAGTGGATGCAGCGCTTTACCGGTACTGAAAAGCTGACCACCCTGCCCCAGCCGCAGAGTTTGCAGGGCCAACTGCGCCCTTACCAACAGTACGGCTACTCCTGGCTGGATTTTCTGCGGCGCTGGGGCATGGGCGCTTGCCTGGCCGATGACATGGGCCTGGGCAAAACCATCCAAACCATTGCCATGCTGCTCAAAGAAAAGGAGCAAAATGGCCGCTTGCCCGGCCCTACCCTCTTGATTTGCCCCACCTCGGTGGTCTTCAACTGGGTCAAAGAGGTGCAGCGTTTTGCGCCCTCGCTCTCAACCCTGATGCACCAGGGCGGCCAGCGGTTGCGCGAGGAGGAGTTTACCCGGCAGGCGGGTCAAGCTGATTTGGTGTTGACCAGCTACGCCATTGCCCGGCGCGACGCCGACACCCTGAAGCAGGTGGCGTGGTTTGGGGTGATTCTGGACGAAGCCCAAAATATCAAAAACCCGGAGGCCAAACAAACCCAGGCCATTCGCCGCCTGCCCGGCCAGTTTCGGCTGGCCCTCACCGGCACGCCGGTGGAAAATCGCCTGTCCGAGTTGTGGTCCATTATGCACTTTCTCAATCCGGGTTATCTTGGCTCGCGGCAGGGTTTTCGCCAGCATTTTGCCCTGCCCATTGAAAGGTACGGCGACGAAGACGCCCTCAATCGCCTGCGCAAGATGGCCTCGCCCTTTATCCTGCGCCGCGTCAAAACCGACCCCAAGGTGATCCAGGATTTGCCCGACAAGCAGGAGATGAAGGTGTACTGCAACCTGAGCCAAGAGCAGGCCACGCTGTACGAGTCGGTGGTGCGCCAGGGCATGGAAGAGGTGGCCGAGGCCATGGGCATTGACCGCCGCGGCCTGATTTTGGGCATGCTGATGAAGCTGAAGCAAATTTGCAACCATCCGGCCCAATTTCTGCACCAGATTGGCGAAGGCCAGCCGCTGGAGCCGGAAGCGGCCATGGCCCGCAGCGGCAAGCTGGCCCGCCTGACCGTGATGCGGGAGGAGGCCGTTTCGGTGGGCGACCGGGTGCTGATTTTTGCCCAGTTTGCCGAGATGGGCCAAGTG
>CAZDMM010000403.1:0-6928 GCA_964505845.1 uncultured Caldilineaceae bacterium | reverse complement strand
AGCGGTAGGGCCGGCAGCACCGGCGCGGTTTCCGGCCTAACCTCGTGCTGGCCGGCTGAATTGGCCAAAGCTTCAATCTCTCCTCTCGCCTCAATCACCCGCTCAATCTTGCCGTCTAACATCTGCACCACCTTGTCCACATGCTGGCACATGCGCAGGTCGTGCGTTACCATAATGCCGGCCCGATTTTGCTCGTGGATGAGGTGGGCAAAGGTCTCTACCACCTGAAAGGCCCGCTCGGTATCGAGGCTGGCGGTCGGCTCATCGGCCAGCACCAGTTGGGGGTTGTGGATGAGGGCGCGGGCAATGGCCACCCGCTGCTGCTGCCCCCCAGAAAGCTGGCTGGGGAGATTGTGCAGCCGTTCGCCCAGGCCCAGCCGGGTCAACAGGTCAATGGCCCGCTCCCGCCCCTTTTTGTCATAGGTGTTGTTCAGCCGCAGCATCAATTCCACATTTTCCTGGGCCGTGAGGAAGGGCAGCAGGTTGTTCTGCTGAAAGGTAAACCCAATCTTCTCCCGCCGAAAGCGGGTGCGCTGGCTCTCTTTCATCTGGGCCAGGTTGTGGCCGTCAATCATGATGCTGCCCTGGCTGGGGGTCAACAGAGCGGCCAGCATGGCCAGCATGGTCGTTTTGCCAGAGCCGCTCGGCCCCACCAGGCCGATGAACTCGCCGGCCCGGATGGTCAGCGAGACGCCATCCACCGCCCTAATGGTGGTGTTATCGCTTTTGTAAAATTTGCTCACGGCTCTTGTTTCCAGAATAACGCTCATCCATACGCTCCAAGTAAGTAGATTCCAGCCCTTCAACCTTCCAACCTTCCGCCTTTACGAAGCCAACCCCAAGGCCCGCAGTGGCTCCACCCGCAGCAGCACCCGAATCGAGACCAGGCCGCCCACCGGGCCGATGAGCAGCAGGGTTAAAATGGCTGTGGCTACGGCGGTGGGGGTAAAAACAATCACCGTCACCGACGTCAGTGCCGCCGACAGCGCCAGCGTGCCCAGCACGCCGATGGCAATGCCCAGCACCGTCACCGTAATGATTTGCAGCATAGCCACAACCGCCACCGTTAAATTAGAAGCGCCAATGGCCTTGAGCACTCCAATCTGGGCCACTTTTTGCAGGGTTTGAATCTGGAAGAAGCCGCCGATAACCAGAATCCCGATCAACAGGGTAAAGGTGCGCTGCGTGCTCAGGGTGCTTTGCTGCGGCCCGTAACCCGGCGTGTTTTCATAGGCGGTTTGCAAGTTGGCCGCCTGCAAATCGGGAACTTGCCGCTGAATGCGCCGGGCCATTTCCTCCCGGTTGGCCGGGTCAAGCAGTTTAACTGCCAGAATGTTTGAAATCAACTCTTCACGCGCATCTACCTCGGCCGTGGCGCGCGGTTTGATTTCATTCCAGGTAAGAAATGGGACAACGATGGAGGGTTGGATGGAATAGCGGCGGCCATCGCTGATGCCCACCACCGTCAGCACGTAAAACTTCTCCTCGGTGCCCTGGATGGTTTTGATGGTAAAGGTATCGCCCACCTTTAACCCGGTTTTGATGACCACATTTTGATCAATGATGGCTTCTTTAGCCCGCCGGACCTGCAACTGCCGCCCCTGCACTGCTGGCGGCTCGCCCGGCTTGCCCGGTTCCACCCCAATTAGCGAGATATCCAAAAACTCTTTACCCTCCTGGATGATGGAACTGCTGGTAAAACCGACCGGGCCAACATCCTGCACGCCCGGAATCCGCCGCACGTTGTTCAACTCCGACCGGCCTATACGGCTGGACGGAATGGACAGGTCCACATCTTTTTGATACAACACCAGCTCCGCGTTCAGCTTTTCGATGTACTCCCGGTTGCCCAGGCCCAGCCCTTCGGCCAGGGCTGCAATAAACAGCACCAGGGTGGTAATCAGGGCAATCACCAGGCTGATCAAAAAAAAACGCCCCCGGTTGCGCCACATCTCTTTAAATGCCAGATATACGCTCATAGGCTCACCTTTACAGATAGTATAACACATCTCGATAATTTGTCAAGATATTATCTAATTTTATTAAAGGTTTTATGGAAAAATCAGAGAGTTTTTAAGCTTTGGTTGACGATTTAAGCCTTTGTGCGATATAATGGTTGGGCTAATGCTGCCTACCACCAACCCTTACCAGCAAGGAGCAATTATGTGGATTCGCTACTCTTCTATTGTGGCTTTCTTTACCTTACTTATTGCCTACGCTGCTACCCTCATGGTTGGCTGGAGCTTTGCCCAAGCCGTGCCCTGGACGGACGCCGCCGGACAACTTTCTTTGTTAACCAGCAACGCCGCCATTGCCATTGTCAGTTGGCCCACCTGGTTCATTCATTGGCGTTGGGCCAAGCGTGATTGGCTGTGGGAATCTACCGGGGCGCAGAAATACCTCTTATTCTTTACGGTTCTGGGGTTGGGGGCCAGCGGAGTCATCAGTGTGCAGGTCATCACCCGCCTGCTCGACATCGCTGTTGGAACCAAAACGCTGGCCGCCTCGCAATCATTTTTAACCGGCGGCATCTGGTCGGTGGCCTTCTCATTGTGGTTGTGGATTTATCACGGGCGCACCTGGCTGGCCCACCGCCGGCGTGGCAGCGACACGCCCGGCCAATCTCGGTGGACTATTTAGAGCCTATTCAAAAATCGCAGCCCGGCTCCTGGCCGGGTTAGCGGCTGAGTCGGGCCAGAGCCGCCTGGCAGCGGGTGACTTCCACCTCGTTTCCGGCGGCCTGGAAACCGGCCTGAGCCTCTTTAAAGCAGCGCACCGCCGCTTCAATCTCGCCTCGGGCGGCGGCCAATTCGCCCCGGGCCTGACTGGCCAGCGCCAGCCAGGTGCGGCTGCCGTAGCGGCTGGCTGCTTCGTCTAATTGATTGGCTAAAACTTCCGCACTGACCAGGTCTCGCTGGGCCACGCGGAGACTCACCGCCACCGGCAGCAGCAGCGACTCGCAGGTGCCGCAGTGTCCATGGGCCTCACTGGCAGTTAACCCCAGCGCCAGAGATTGGTCCGCGGCGGCCAAATCACCGGCTGCCAGGCGATTACGCGCCAGCGCCGCATAAATTCGGGTCTGGCAGTGTGAGCGCAGGTGCGCCCGTTCAGCCGCCAGCGCCCCCTCTTCCAGAACAGCGCAACCCTCTTCCAGCCGGCCTTGGACTGTCAGCAGATCTCCCAGCCGCTGGCTGGCTACCGCTTCACCAGAGGCCGCACCCAATTGGCGATTCAATTGAATTGAGGCTCTGAGGGCCGCTTCTGCCTCTGGCCAGCGCCCTACCTGATAATCAAGCGCCCCATTAACCGATTGGCATACGGCAATGGCTCGGGGGGCGCCCATCCGTTGGGCCTGCTGCAACATTTGATCCACCGTGTGTTTGACCTCGGCGTAAGCCCTATCCCCATACAGGTGATACTCCCACAGGCACAAATGCGCGTCAAAGGCAACGTGGAAATCTATGTTAGCGCCGGCCAGCGCGGAACGCTGTGCTTCAAAGTCCAACCCTTCCTGCCACTTGCCCAATGAATGAGCAGCCAGGGCCAGAACTTCATAGGCCCGAGCCAGGGCGTCAGGCGCATTCAGATTTTTAGCCACTTTTAAACAGCGTTGAGCCATGGCATAAGTCTGTTGATACTCATCCCGATGCCAGTGCCACAAGGCTACATAATACAACAAATCGGCCTGCTCAACCGACTCCTCGACCGCTTCGCCCACTTCCGTTTGCGCCACTTCCAGGTAGGGCTGCGCCGCGTTCATATCGCCAGCAGTAATCAAGGCGAAGGCAGCTTGCAGATAAAGTTGGATTCTTTCTTTCGGCACGGGCTGCCAACTTGCGCTGACCGGCAAAGCGAGCGCTTGTTCAACATAAGCCACGGCCTGGCGCGAATCGGCCAGAATATAAGAACATCGGGTCAATTGTGACAGAAGGCGCCAGCGTTGCTCCGGTTTAGCCAGCGCCAATTCATCCATTAGCTTCAGGGCCTGTTTAAAGTAGCCAACGGCCATTTCAAGAGCATAAATGTCAACAGCTTTATGTCCGGCTTGGATCAGATAAGGCAAAGCTCGGTCCGGCTTATCGCTCAGTTTGTAGTGAAATGCCAACGATTCGATATAGGAGCGCAGATGGTCGGGTTGGGAACCATATATAGTTTCAATGGCCTCCGCAACCCGAGTGTGCAGCCAGGCTCGCCGGGCCTGGCTAAGTCCGTCATACAGGGTATGACGAATGAGGGAGTGGCGAAAGCGGTAGCCTGCTTCCGTCTCTTCCAAAAGGTGGCCTCTGAGGGCGGCATCAAGGGCATCTAATAATTCTCCGTCAGGCAAATCAGTCACTACTCGTAATACCGGAAAGCGAAATTCTCGGCCAATGATGGCCGCGGCCGTGAGGGCAGATTCAATATTCCGGCCAAAACGGTGCATGCGCTCCCGCAGCAATTCCTGAAGCTCAGCAGAGACGGATGGAGTAATCCCCGGTCTCATGCGCCATTGGCCCGCTTCTTGAATCAGATGATCGTCCTTAAGCATGGCCCGGGTGATCTCTTGGGTACAAAAGGGGTTGCCCTCGGCCAGTTCGGTGATAGCCCTGGTGAGAGCCGGGTCGGCTGCGCCTTCCAGGATGTAGGCGATGATTTGCGCGCCATCTTGCTCCGGTAAGGGAGTAACTTTATGTATTTCGCTTAATTGCTCGCGATAGAGCGCATTGAGCAGATGGTCAAAGGGGGAGGTAGGCCGGGTAGCCAGGTCGGTGCGATAGGTGGCCAGCAAGATGAGGGGGGCCGAGCGGGTTTGCCGGGCCAGAAAATGGAAGAGGCTCAGGCTGGCTTCGTCGGCGGCATGCAGGTCATCCAACAACAGAACTACCGGCGCATGGGCGGTCAGGCTGGTCAAAAAGGCGGCGCTGGCCTTAAACAAGGCAGAATGTTCCTGTTGGGGATCACTTGAGCCTAGCGGTTGGTAGTAGGTGATGGGGTGCTGTTCGGGAGGACGGTGCTGCTCTGCCAGGTAACGGTCAAAGGCCTCAATGAAGGGTTGGTAAGGCAGATGCCCTTCCTCTTCATAGGCTGCGCCAATCAGCGTGGGCATACCAACCATCGCGGCAAAGCGCAACGCTTCATAAGCCAGCCTGGTTTTACCCACGCCGGCTTCTCCGGCCAGCAAGATGGTCTGGCCCCGGCCCTGCCGGGCCGCCTGAATCCTATTTTGTAAGGTCGTCAGTTCCACCTTCCGTCCGGCCAGGGGCGTACTTCGTTCCATTTCAAGAGCAATGGGCGTGGGGGGCAACCAAACCGGTTTAGGCTTGGCTGCGGGGGGCGGCGATACCTGGCCGCTTATAATCTGCCGGTACAGGCTCTCGGTTTCGGGATCAGGCGGCATCCCCTGCGCCGCTAATGCCTCAAGATAGACCTGGTATTGGCGCAAGGCTTCGTGGCGGCGGCCGGCCAGGGTATAAAGCTGCATCAACTCGCGATGGATAAATTCATCAGCCGGGTGGGAGGCCAGCAGCAGTTTCAATAAGTCAATGGCCACTGGATAGTTGCTACTGGCTTGATGTCGGGCCACCAGCTTCAAAGTAGCTTGGCGGCCCAGATTAGCCGGGGAAGCAAAAGAGAAAGCGGCATCTTGCTCCACTGCCACTTTGTCTATCTGGAGCGAAGCTGAAGCGTTTCCTTTCAAGAACGGCTCAGCCATACGCTGTACTTTAATCGCTTCGTACAGCGTTGTTGTTTCTTCGTCAGGCGGCAGGCCCAGCTCCTTTTCCAGCAGCGCCGTATACTCCTCGTACTGGCGCAGACCGGCTGCTTTTTGGCCGGCCTGGCTATAGAGTTGCATCAGGTGGCGTTGGGCCGGTTCGTGCAGCGGGTCAAGCGCCACCCAACGCCGGGCATACGGGATAGCGGTTTCGTAATGCCCCTGGTGGCTGTAGCCCCACACCAACTGTTCCAGGGCGCCGGCCAACTTCTGGCGCAGCTCTTCTGTTTGAAAGAATTGCCACTCGTCAAACTCCGGCGCATCCGGCAGGGTAAAACCGGCCAAAAAATCACCCCGATAAAGCTCAACCGCTTCGGCCAGCAGCGGCAAGCTTTCCGCACTAAGATTATTGGAAGAATTGCGGTTTAACGGGGTGTTGAGGTGCTGTTGAAATGCGGTTACATCCAGCCAGATGTCTGCTTCAGGCTGAGGCCCTACCTGCTCCCGGCTAATCTCCAGCCAACCATCTCCCAAAGCCTTCTTGAGCGACCACAGTGTGTGGCGCAGATAAGAGCGCGCCCGGCTCTGATCAGCATCGGGCCAAAACAGGGTGCTCAAGGCATCCCGGCTGTGGCTTTGAGCGGTGACGACTAAATAAGCCAGCAGGGCCAGGCCTTTGTGCGACTCAAGCTCAAGCCATGCATCATCACGCTCAATCCGGGGTGGGCCAAGAAAAAACAGCTTTAACTTTGCCATCAAGGCTACCTCATAGGCTGAGATTATAACACAAACCAATAAACTTATCTTAATAGACGCTTGTTTAAACGCCTTCTTACACGACCAATAGACGAGGCTAGAGTAATCTGAAGTCAGTTCAATTAATTAAACATCTTATGAACGAAAGGAGTAACAATATAGTCGAGTATATGACCGAGTGAACAGACCGGGAGCGGTCAAGCTGAATACGAGGAACTGCCGGCACAGACCGGCCACAACGTTCTCAAGAAAATGGGGAAACCCTAAAATCATACCATCAATATAAGGAGATTTCTATGAAACGCAAAGTATTGGCAGGGATGGGGCTGGTTCTGATCTTGATTAGCCTCATCGTAACGGTGGCTATGGCCAACGACCGGTCCGAACTGGCGAAAGTACGGCAGGCGACGGCCAAATTCCACCGCGTCGAAGTCGCCCGGCAAGCCGGATATGATCTGCGCGAGGGCCTGGACCAGTGCT
>CAZDMM010000402.1:0-6936 GCA_964505845.1 uncultured Caldilineaceae bacterium | reverse complement strand
TCCGTCAGGGGAGTCTCCCCATTCTTGACCATCTGGGCTACCACAGCGGTTGGGTAGCTCAACCGCACCTGGGCGGCGAGCAGTTCCGTATAGCGGGCCTGCTTCTCCGCCTCGTTATCATCACGGATTTCGGGTGGGATCGGGGCGCTGCCGCTGACTTGCTGCCACCTTTCGGCGCGATAAAAGCCCTGCTGCACCAGACCCAGCAGGCTGTCAAGGCCGTCAGGCCCCATCTCCTGATGCAGTTTACGAATCAGCGGCGCGTTGTTCAGGGTCAGGTAGGCCAGTTGCCCGTCAAGCTTCAATCGCTTTGCTACCTGCTCGCCGAACTCGCCCCGCACCGCCTGCCAGAAGCCGGGCCAATCGGCCCCGTATCTGACCCGGAGCCGGGCAAACTTGCGGTGCATGGTGGCGTCGTCACCGAGCGACACGGTCAGCAGTTCCTTGAGCGGTGACACGCCGGTTATGGTCGGTCCCTCCAGGGCGTGGGTTGCGGCAAGACGTTGGAACTGTTCGACGGCTTGAGGAATGTGCTCTTCTAGCTGGGTGGGAATCACACCCAGCGCGATGGCCCGCTTCCAGATGGCGGCTGCGGTTTCGGGGTTGGTCCGGTAGAGGGCCTTTTCATTAGCGGGCAGCCCGGCCCGGAACAGCGCGTAGAAAAATGGCGGCTCGATGACCATCCCGCTGCTGGCATCCCCGGTTCTGGCACTGAACTGGTCGGCCAGGGCAGCGAGAGCGACCGCGCGGGCGTCCCAGCCGGTCTTATTGGCCAGATAGGTGATGTCTTGCCGGTCTACGGTTTCTTTCAGATCGCCGAGCTGACCCTTGAAGTGTTTGAATAAGTCGCTGGTGAGGGTTTTGTACTCGGCCGGCAATGCGGCGCTTGCTTCTGTGGTAAGCAGAATGTTCAGCGTCTCATGGAGTGAGGCGTTGTAGCGCACCTCCGACGCGCCGAGCAATTTCTGTTCGGCGAATACACGCGCTTGCAGATCGGGCTGCTGTTTCCCGCGCTGGCGCAGGTTGTCGAGCGTGAATGTGGCCCGGTAACTGCCGGTGTCATCCGTCAGTACTGTGGCCAGCGGCACATCCTCGCCAACATTCTTATCCCGAATTACAACCCGCAGCCCGCCAACTCCGGCGCGGGAGCGGCTGGCGATCCTGCCTTCGACAACTGACGTTACGTTCTCCTCTGCCGGAGCCGTCATTCCCGGTTCTGCGAGCAGACTGTCCATCCGCGTGGCCGTGAGTTCATCCACCACGCCGCTGGATCCCAACCCATGTCCCTGCTGGAATTCCAACACGGCGGCGCGGGTAGCCTGTCCAAAACGCCGCTGCTGCAATTCCGGCTTGGGGATGCGGAATCCGAGTGATTGCAGCGCCTGGTGCAGCCTTGCCACATCCTCGCCGCGCATGTTGAGCTTGATTTCTCTTCCTTGGAGTGTCACGATGGTCCTCCTTTTTTTAGTTGTCATACCAACGTTTCTTGCTTGAGCGTATTTTGTACACACCATTCGCTGTTAATGCGTCCGGTCAAGGGTGGGTTCTACGCACCCTTGATTGCATTTCGTCGTTGTCGTTATCCAGACAGACAGCATTGCCAGGGAGATAATCGCTGGTAGCGAGGGGCAGGATGTTGCCCAACCGAATGGGAGACGGGTGAGAAGCGTTCATCACCGGTGTCTCCGGGAAGGATGCGGGGCCGGGTTGCTCCGCGTTGGCTGGCTCGGGACAGGCCTCTGTGGCGCTTGTCCTGGTTGATTTGCTCTCAGTAACTGGAATGCGCGGTGGATATCTCTTGCCACTCGGTCTGCCTCACTCATAATGAGGCCTTCCGGCAAATTCGGATCTCCCCAGTTCGGCACAAAATGTTCATATTCTCCCGCCGACCTCGCTTGAGACACCAGCCCCGCGTGCGCTGCCGCCTCATGGAACAGGGTTTCAAGGATGTCTAAGGGATCACGCCGTCTTCTCACGCCACTTGCACACTGCAGACGGTCTGCAATAACCAACAATCCACGGTCTCCGCGTCTGCCGGGATTTTGACGGAGACCATACAATCTCTCCGTATGCCTGGTTCTCTGAGGATCGATGTAACTCACCTCATACTCCATAGGTACCTGTCGTCCGGCAGGTAAGATTATCTCTCCCGTAATCTGCCCCTCGCTAGGGAGCCTTATTGCGGAGCGCCACGCATAATCCACCTGACCTTGGAGATTTGGCGCTCTAACCCAGCGTCCGATTTCTCCCGCGGGAACATCGATATCGGTCAATTCAAACCGGCCTGGGGCGATTTCTTGGGCCACGGCGCCCGCCACGTCCCACCCCATTCCACCTACCCTTTCACTTTCACTGGCACGGTACACGTGTTCTATCCATCTCCACTCGGGTGGAATCGTACTAACGTCAGGGTTGTTCATGACCAGAGTGTTGCCACGCAATTGGAACAATCCCTGTAATGCTGGAGGCATCCTCTGCTGAATGGTACTAAAGACTTCTCTGGCTAGGCGGTTACTGCGAAACACAAATCCTTGGGTACCCTTCACGTCTGTCTTTAGAATCGGATTTGCGCCAGCGTAAACAAATAGGTTAGTCCCATCTACCAGTCCTAACGGATCGCATCTCGTCCACCGCCCTAGCCACGGAGCGTAATATCGTGCTGAATGGAAGCTGAGCCCGGATTCATCATCTCGCTCCTTGCCAGTGTAGCGGTAGCGATTGGGACTGGTCTCCACCCCGCTCCGTGCTGCCTGATACGAGGTGCTACCGTAGGGATAATACTCCTCGTAAGAGATGACCTGCGCTTGGTCGTCCAGCTCCAGGCTGGCCGAGTCGAGGTGGTTGCCGAACTGATAGCGGATCAGAGGTCGGGGGTTAGGGATTGAGGATTGGCTGTCTACTATTTTAGTATCTACTAGAGCGATGCGCTGCGTGTCGTCCGTGAGATGCAGCGTCTCATACTCCAGGATCACGGTCTCGCCATTCCCGTTATACTTCTGATAGACCTCACAACTACCGAGGTAGAGGCGCTCCGCCTTCTTGCGCGGGGCGCTGCCATCCTGTGGGATGCGCTCTGTAACCTTGCGCACACGCTGTCCGGCCGCGTCATAGACGTAGTAGGTCTGTTCGCCAACCCCGCCGTTAACCACCTGCCGCTGCGTGGCGTGGAGCTGGTCTTTGAAGTCCCATTCCATCACCGGCAGGTGCGGCATTTGGGTCATATTGCCGTGGGCGTCGTGGAAGTACCTCTCGACGGTATGTCCGATCTCCGTGCTCGATAAGCGGTTGCTGGTCCGGGCCAGCTCGATCAAGCTTGGCTCGTCGTAATGATAGGCGCGCGTCCAACTGCCGTTCAGCGCCCGGTGGATAACCTTCAGGATATTGCCGACCTGGTCGTATTCATACTCCTCAACGTAGGTCCGCATGGCCCGGCCGTCGTGCGGGTGCGGCCGGCCGATTCGGAATTCATCGTTCCAGGTCGTTTCTGGCGCGGCCAACTGGCCAATGTGTTCGCGGCCGGTGGCGGTGATGAGGCGGTAGAGGGCATCGTAGGTGTAACTGGCGTACGGCGCCACCACCGTGTTGGCGAAAAAGACGGTCTGTTGAGCGTCATCACGGATGCAGGTGATATTGCCCACCGGGTCATAGGTGTAGCGCAGGTTCTGCAGGCCACAGGGCGGCTGGGGTGGCCGGGGGCAGTCATCGGGGAACGTGGCATCGCGCGTCGTGAACAAATGAATCAGGCGGAAGGTTTCCGGATCGTACTCGTACTGCATCCTGGCCCCGTTCCCATACGCGATCAGGTTGCGCTGGCCTTTGGCGTTGTAGTCAACGTTGGTCACAGCTGACAGGGTGGCGGTCGCCGGGTCCAGCAGGTCGCCTGGTTCGGCCTCTTGCCCTAACCAGGCATCCACCCGTTCCAGCAGATTGGCCTCGTTGTAGCCGGGCCGGATGACGTTGATCCTGGCGCCCTGGCGGTCGCTATGCGGCGCTACCAACTGGATGGGCCGGTTGAGAGCGTCGTAGCGGCTGCGACTGGTGAAGACCTCGCTTTCCAGGGCAGGCGAGGGGTTCTGCGCCCAGTTGACCTGCTCTTTGTAATCGGTCAGCAATTGGCGGGTGCTGTGCAGCAGGTTGCCCTTACAGTCGTAGGCCACGCTGGTCACGATGCCGGCCCCGTCGTAGACCTGCCAGACCTGGCCGCGGTGGTTCGTCTCTTCCGGATGGGCTTTGCTCTCGCCGTAGCGGGTCTTTTCGGCCAGGAATTCAGGACCGCCGTCTTCGCTGACCAGAAGGAGGACCGGGCGCTGCAGGGCATCGTAGGTGATGCGCCGCCGGAAGTGACGGTCGTCCCAGGCGCAAATGGGGTTGCCGGCGACGTTGTTCAACGTCCAGCGCGCCCCGGCTTCCATGCTAATCTGGTGGATGCGGTTGCCGAGCATATCGTAGTCATAACGCATGACGACCCGCTCACGGGCATCCAGCACGGCGCGCTGGTTACCTTCGATGTCCAGTTCGACCCGAGTGGCATACGTTTCCTCGACCGTTTCAAGCGTGCCGTCAGGCCTCGCCCGGTCGAATTTATTATGAGCAATCGTCAGGAAGGGGCGTCCCAGGGCGTCAAAGTGGGCGGTGGTGGGCGTATCAGCGTGCGTTAAGGTCTTGACGGCAGCATCCTGCTCTTCCGAACCTGCCTCGCCGCCGAGACGCTGCTCATACCAGGTCGACCAATCCAATGGTTGAGCCTCGAAATATTTGGCCACATAGCCGCTGACATCCGGGTCCAGCCTGGGATCGGAGGCTGCCGTATCGTTTACGTCATAGGTCACCTGCTGCCAGGGGTCAAAGACGATTTTTTCATAAGTGTGATTCGGATGCAGCGTAGCGATCACCCGCTCGGCCGGATCATAAAAGAGCGTCGAGCTGACACCAGCCCGGTGACCAGATCTGAAATCGTGGGTGTTGTCGAAGAACGGTTCATACTTTTGAACCGGCTTGCCCTTGTTGTTAAAAATGGTCCAGCCGCTGCCCACCCAGCGGGGGTCAGTCCAGACACCGTCAATAGGGCCTGGTTCGGCCTGGATCTTCTTCTGAATTTCGCGGCCAAAGCCATCCGAGTAACTGAAGCTGACCTGTAGTTTGGATAGTTCGCCCTGCTGGAGGTCGCTGACGTGGGTTTCGCGGGCAATGGTGGCAGCAAAGACGGGCGGCGGGTGGCTATCCGGCGGCTGAGGTTGCGCCATCCAACGCTGATAACGATTCAGGTCATAGATGATACGCGTGGTGGCCTTGTCCAGTAGCGGGGCGGCGGGTGAGGGCTGATTGGCCGTGCTCACCAACCGCGGAAGCGCGAAAAAGCGGTCAATCTCGTCTGGTTCCAGATCGGCCCGGAATTCTTCAAGAGAATCTCCTTCACCGTTTTTGCCGATGATGGCAGTGCCCACTACCAGACCCAGCACGTCAAAAAACACCTCGGTGTGATTGCCGTTCGGGTCGGTGAGGCGCCAGGGCTGCAGCACCCGATAGTCGTGTTCGGCGTACACCTGGTTGTCGAGCGGGTCGGTGGTGCGGGTCACCAGCAGGTCGTAACGCGGCGCATTCGGGTCGGCTGAGCCGTCATAGTCCACGTTGGTATTGTGGTCAAAGGGGTTTTGATAGCGGCGCGGTAGGAAAAAGTGCGCCTGCGCTTCCGCAAGCTCTTGCTCGGAGGAGACGCCTGGCACGGGATGATAGAACAAACGACCCGACGGAATCCACCAGCGACCGTCGCCGTCTAGATCAACATACTTGCCTTCGTCATGCAGAATGGTTTGTAGTTCGGCCAATGCGATCTGAGGGGCGTAAATATCAAGCAACCCGGGGGTAAAGACCAGCTTATAACTCTCGCCGGGCAGCGCCAGCGACTCGAGTTGGCACTTCGGCAATAGGCGGGTCAGATCGTTGCTTCGGTACAGGGTTCGCACGCACTCAATCAATCGCTTCCGTTTGAGAGCAATGTTGGGGGTTTGCTCGTAGGGGATTTCGGCCAGGGCCTGGAGCGGGGCGAAATCGTCTGCAGCGAAGTCATTGAAACTAAAGCGCATCGTGTCGCCGGCAGATGTGAAGCCCGTCAACTCATACGTCTGCGTCTCGGCCGGCAGCGGCGCGTGGTAGTCGTCAGGATACCGGACCACATCGTCAATGGCGTTCGTGAAGCTGTTTTCCGTATAGGTGATCAGTGATGTGATTTGCCTATCTCTGTCGCGCTGCTCGGCCAATGGCGACTGCCGGCGGCCATAGCCGATGGTCAGCGACCTGAGCACGTTGCCGTAAGGGTCCACCTCTAGGGTCAGCGCGTGGCCAAGGCGTGGATCGTCCGGGTCGCGCTCGTAGTGGTAGCTGATGGCCTCGCGGGGATGGGTGAAGAAGACGGCGTGGCGGTTGCCGTCCCGCGACTGCAGCCGCTTGATCGTGAAGTTCTGCTCGACAACGGTGTAGGGGTGGCCGTAGGGATAATCCTCAGTACCTGACCCGTCGAGCGCGTAGACCTCCTGTCGCAACATAGACCCCTTCAAGGCGCGGCTGGCTTCGGGCTCTTCATCGAGTGATAGGCCGTCAGGCAGGATGGTATCGGGGAGCAGACGCAGCCTCGCCTCTACATCATCAGCAAGCCATGCGGGCTCGCGGTAGTACTCGCCGCGATCGCCCATGTCCAGCAGTCCGGCGAAGAAGTCAGAGACGTGGTCGCGGCCAACGTACGCGCCCGTATGGAACCAGGTCTTGGTGAGCATCGGGGGTACGTGGGAGGCTTCGTCGTTGTTGGTGGCCCCCTCACCCCAACCCTCTCCCCCAAACTGGGCGAGGGAGTCGGCGCCACTGAGCACCGCGAATTCCTCCGTGTCCCACTGCTCCACCAAGCCGAAGCCGCGGAACTCGCGCTCCTCGCCGTCAAAGTAG
>CAZDMM010000401.1:0-6958 GCA_964505845.1 uncultured Caldilineaceae bacterium | reverse complement strand
GCAGACAACCTTGCCGTCCTTAGTATACGCGGGCATCCCGTACCAGAGTCTCGGCGAGAGGGTCGGCGCACTGGCTTTGATGATAGCATGGAGCCGCTCGCCCATGGCGCGATCCAGTTCCGGCATCTCGGCGATCTTCGCAAGCACGGCGCTTTCCCCATCCCCCTTCTTTGTGGCCGCCTTCAACTCTTGGGCGCGCTCCTTCATCGCGGCTCGTTCCTCGTCCGTGAATCCCCTGGTCTTCTTGGAGGTGCTCTTACCCTGGTTCATGAGAATCTCCTTCCATATTGTTTGAATGAGTGTACCGTAAGATTCTGAGCAGAAATTATAGCACATCCGTTCTGGAATTTCAACAGCACGCCCAACAATGTCATGGCATGTTCAAAGTTAACCGGCAAACCTTCCCGGAAGCTCCAAGTACGCTTTGTCTCAAAATTTGACGGGGTTTTGGGCCAATTCCTGGCCTCAAACAGCGTTTAGCTTCCGGGAGGGTGGGATTTTGAACATGCCCTACCAACAATGTGTAAACCGAAGCTTCTCAGCCAAATTCCTCAACCCTGGTAAAACTCCACAATCGCACTGGCTACAGTCTGAATTTGCTCGTCGCTCAGTTCCGGGTAAATGGGGATGGCCAGGGTTTGGTCGGCGGCGGCTTCGCTGTGGGGGAAAGCGCCGGCCGGGTAGCCCCACCCGGCAAAACATTCCTGGCGATGCAGCGGCACCGGGTAGTAAATTTCTGTGCCGATTTTGCGCTCGGTCAAAAAGGCCCGCAGTTCATCCCGTCGGTGGCAGCGCACAATATACTGGTTATAAATGTGGCGGTGGCCGGCAAAGGGGTCAAGCTCGCCATCGCGGCGCAGGGCATATTGGCCGGTCTGGGCCGACTCGTAGGGTAAGGTGAGCGGGCCGTCTACCCCGGCTAAACCCGCTTCGGCAAAAAGTTGATTGTAGCGGGCGGCGTTGCGCTGCCGGCCGGCAGTCCAACCATCCAGATATGGTAGTTTGATCCTGACCACGGCCGCTTGCAGGGCGTCGAGCCGGAAGTTGCCGCCCACGAATTTGTGGTAATCTTTCGGCTCCGCACCGTGAACCCGCAGCATCCGCATCTGCTCGGCCAGGCCGGGATCGTCGGTGGTCACAGCTCCGCCATCGCCAAAGGCGCCCAGATTTTTGGAGGGGAAAAAGGAAAAGCAGCCGATGTGGCCGATGCTGCCGGCCCGCCGGCCTTTGTATTCCGAGCCAATGGCCTGGGCCGCATCTTCGATGACGATCAGGTTGTGGCGGTGGGCCACTTCCATAATGGGGTCCATATCGGCGCACTGGCCGTACAAGTGCACCGGGATAATGGCGCGTGTTTTGGGCGTCACTTTGGCCTCCAGGTCGGCCGGGTGGAGATTGTAGGTATAGGGATCAATATCCACAAAAACCGCCTTGCCGCCCAGGCGGGCAATCGCGCCAGCGGTGGCAAAGAAGGTGTAGGGCGTGGTCAGCACCTCATCACCGGGCTTGAGGTCAATGGCCATCAAGGCCAACACCAGGGCGTCGGTGCCGGAGGAGACGCCCAGCGCAAACTCCGTCTGGCAGTAAGCCGCCAGTTTGGTTTCCATCTCGGCCACCTCTGGCCCCATGATAAAATGCTGAGAATCGCAGATGCGCTCGATGGCGGCCTGAATTTCGGCCTTGAGGGGAGCATATTGGGGTTTTAAATCAAGCAGTGGTACAGAAATCATACAATTCTCCTTAAATATAGTAGTTCAGCAGTCAGTTGTCAGTGGTCAGTCGTCAGTAGCCAGGACCTACTTCTTACTCCTTACTCCCTACTCCTGACAATCGCATCGGTCATACGGGCCACCCGGCTCATCTCTTTGACTTGGTGGACGCGCACAATATCTGCCCCCCGCGCAATGCCGAGGGCTACGGTGGCGGCGGTGCCTTCCATGCGTTCGTCGGGCGGCAGGTTGAGGGTGTAACCGATAAAGGATTTGTTGGAAGAGCCGAGCAAGATGGGATAGCCCAACGCCTTGAAGTAGTCCAGGCGGTTGAGCAGGGTCAGGTTTTGTTCTACTGTTTTGCCAAAGCCGATGCCGGGATCAATGATGATGTGCTCATCCGGCACGCCGGCCGCTTTAGCCAGGTGGATGCTGGCCTGCAGCTCGCCGGCAATGTCGCCTAGCAAGTCATCATAGTGGGTGCCCACGTAGCGCCCGCCCAGCCGGGCTTCCTGCACGGCGTTGCGGGGTTTGCTGCGGTTATGCATGATAATGACGGGCACATGCCGCCGGGCGCACAGACCGGCCATGGCCGGGTCCATGCGCAGCCCCCACACATCGTTGACCAGATGCGCCCCGGCGTCAAGGGCAGCGGCGGCCACCTCGGCTTTGTAGGTGTCAATGGAGATGGGCAGGCTAACCACCCGGCTGAGGCCCTGGATGACCGGTAGCACCCGCTGCAGCTCGGTCTGGGCATCTACTGGCTCGGCTCCGGGCCGGGTGCTTTCGCCGCCCACATCCAGCAGGTGCGCTCCCTCTCCGGCAAAGCGGACTCCCTGGGCCACCGCCTGCTCCACCCAGTCGTCGCCGCGCAGCAGGCCATCGCCCGAAAAACTATCCGGGGTGGCGTTGATGATGCCCATCACATAAGTTTGGCTGCCCCACCGCAAAGTGGTAGAAGCAATTTTAAGTTCGTTCATTGTGCAAGGTAGCAGGGTAGCAAGTAGCAGGCTGCTCGTTCTACTCCACCGAAACCGGCAAGAAAAGTTGGAATAAAAATTGATAAGAGACCAACGCGTCCATATATTTTTGCTCGGCGCCGTTCCAGCCGCCGGCGGCATAAATTTTGGTGTCAATGATGGCCAGGCCCAGGTTGCGCCACTGGGCGTTAAAGGGCGTTTCAAAGGTACTCCAGCTATCGGTCAGAGGGTCATACTTTTCGCTGGCAGCCAGAGGCTTATCCCACCCCCCGCCTACCGCGTACAGCGTGTTAGCTGCGCCTACCAGGCCCAGCCCCCCCCGCTTTTCTTGCATCGAGGCTCTTGGCTGCCATTGGCCGGTATTGGGCGCAAAAGTATAGGTTTGGTTGAATTCCTCCTGCCCATCATAGCCGCCAACTACATAAATGACGTCATTCAGCACCGCCGCTCCCATATACCCCATGGCGCGCGGCAGCCGGGTTTTTAGAGTCTCCCAGCGATCATCCTTGATTGCATAAACCAGGATGGTATCCGCAAAAGCCCGGCCATCCCAGCCGCCCAGCAGGTATATTTTGTCTTTGACGGCGGCCAGTCCATAGCCGCAGCGGGGTTGGGGCAGGGCCTGGCCTTTGCGCCAGGTGTCCGCATGGGGGTCGTAAATCTCCAGGCTTTTGACCGCTTCCCCGCGATTGGTGCAGCCGCCGGGTACGTAGATTTGGGCGTCAACCACCACCCCGGCGATATTGGCGGCGGCGGTGGGTTTGTTGCTGCCTTCGCTCCACCGGTTGGTATCCGGGTCATAAATATCCACCGAGCGGGTCGCTTCATTATTATCCTTGACCCCGCCGATAGCGTAGAGCCGCCCCTCAAAGGCCACCAGGCCCAACCCGGCCCGTTTGCTAGGCATAGAGCCTTGAGTCGTCCACTGGCGATTGTTGGCCGGATCCGCCGGGGTGGGCGGTGCGGGCGTAGGAGGTTGGGCATAGATGACCGGCAGATTGGGCTTTTCAATGCCAACTTGGCGGGGGAGCAGGGGGATGACCAGCACTAGCGCCGCCAGCAGGGTGGCAAAAAACAGGTAAAACTGCTGCCAGCGCCTCAACATGGGGTGTTGCGCCTGGGCCGGGAGCAGAAAGGTTTTGCGTGGGGGCGGGGCGGCTTCGGCGGCTTCCCCACTACCGTTGCCGGCGACAATCACCCAGCCTTTTTGGATGGCCAGGGTGGTGGCTTCGGTGCGCGATTGCACGCCCAGTTTCTCAAAAACGTTGCGGAGATGAACCTTAACCGTGTTGACGCTGATGACCAGTTGGTGGGCAATCTGTTGATTGCTGGCCCCGGTGGCCACCATTTTCAAGATTTCAAGCTCACGCTCGCTCAACTGGCTGTTGGTTTCATTGTCGGCCATATTCAAATTATGACATAGAACCCAAGCCAAAGCAAGAGGGAGTCAGTCCCTACAACAAACCCAACTTCACCGCTGCAATCGCAGCCTGGGCGCGATCAGAGACGCCCAGCTTGGCAAAAATTTCGCTGACATAATTGCGCACCGTCCCCGGCGAAAGGTGCAACTGCTGGGCAATCTCAGGGTTGCTCAAACCCTGCGCCAACAAACGCAAAACGTCCTGCTCCCGCAGAGTCAATGGCTCTGCTAAATTGGGGGCTGAAGCGGGGAGGATAGGAGATTGGGGTGGGGTTTGGGCGATGTGGCTCATTAATTTGCCGGCTACCTCCGGGTCAAGGTGTGCCTTGCCCTGCGCCGTGTCTTCGATAGCCCGCACCAGGTCATCACGGCGGGTGTCTTTGAGCAAATAGCCGGCGGCTCCGGCCCGAATGGCGTCAAAGACCCAGTCATCGGTGGTGTAGGTGGTCAAAACCAAAATCGCTGCCTGGGGAAACTGCTCGCGGATCAGGCGGGTGGCTTGAACCCCATTCATCACCGGCATATTTAAATCCATCAGCACCACCTGCGGCCGGTGCTGCACCGCTAACTCAAGCGCTTCCTGGCCGTGACGGGCCAGCCCGACCACCTTGAGCTGCGGCGCTGTTCCTAAAATAGCGGCCAGACCCTCCCGCACCACGGCCTGGTCATCACAAATAAGCACCGAAATTTGCCCACTCATACGCGCTCCAACTCCACCTTTAAGCAAATTTGAACTCCCTGCCGAGGTTGGCTGCTAATTTGCAGCTCCCCGCCCAACATAGCCGCTCGCTCCCGCATGCCGGCCAAGCCAAAATGATTTGGCCGGCCATCCTCCTGGCCTGGCTCAAAGCCGACGCCGTCATCGGCAATCAGCAGTTGCACGGTGTGGGCCTGGTTGGTTAATTTAAGGCAGACCCGCCGGGCGCGAGCGTGTCGCACCACGTTTTCTAGCGACTCCTGGGCAATGCGATAGAGACCCTGCTCTACCACCGGGGGCAGGTTGACCGCCAACCGACCCAGTTCCAAATCCAACTCAAGGTCGGCCCGCCGGGCGGCAGTTTCGGCCAAATCGCGCAGGGCAAAGGCCAGGCCGAATTCTTCCAATGGGGTGGCCCGCAATGCCTGCAAAGAACGCCGCGCCTCGGTCAGGCCGGTGCGGGCGGTCTCATCCGCCTGGGTTAACATTTGCCGCGCCGCCTGGGGGTTAACCTCCCACAGTGCGCTGACCGCTTCTAACTGCACGCTCAAGGCGCTCAGGGAGTGGGCCAGGGTGTCGTGCAGCTCACGGGCCAGGCGGTTGCGCTCCTGGCTGATGGAAAGCTGCTCGATGGTGGTGGCGTAGTGGGTCAGCTTGGTGTTGGCCTCCACCAGAGCTTGTCGCTGCGCCCGCTGTCGCTGCATCAGCCAGGTGATCAGATAGCCCAACAAGAGATAAATGATGGCCCGCTTGATGAGGTCATTAGAGCTAATGGCGCTCACCAGATGGTCAGGCATATCGGCGCTGGAGATCAGCCACCACTCGATGGCTGAGATGATAAAAGTGTACCCCACTACCTCGCGCCAGCGGTACTGCCAGGCCACAATCGCCAGCAGCAGGGCAAAATCCTGGCGCAGGGCATAAGCGTGCAGTAGTTCGCTCCGTGTGGCCTCGGGCCGCAGGCCGGCGGCCAAAAACCACTGTTTTTCCACAAAAAAGGAGAAGGTGCAGAGGGCAATCACCACCGGCAAAAAGGCCCAACCCAAGCGCTGCTGTGCTGCCGGCCACAGCAACAAAACCATTGCGACCACTTGAATGGCAATCAGCGCGGCATATTGCTCGGCGGCCAGGGTTCCGGGCTGGCCGTTGGTAAGCCACAAAATGGGCGAAATGGTCAGCCAGTAGAGCATCCAATAGCCGACCAGTATTCTAAAGATCGGTAAAATGCCCGGTTCCAAAGGGTGAGTCCGCATGGCTGGAATCATAACACATCTTGCTCATTATGAGTAGTGACGGTTGTCAGGGTGACGGTTGTCACCCCGGCAGTCAAGTGTCACCCCCAAAATTGGTGACGCCGACCCTGACAGGTGACACTACTGATTTTGGCCCAAATCGGCTAAAGTAAGAGTTGTCTGCAGACTTAACGTTACTCAATAGAAAATTATCAATTTGGAGGAAACCATGCTTCACAACACTGTTTTAAAAGATGTTTTCTTTACTCGCAAGGCTCTTTGGCTCATGTTGATTTTGCTGGCGCTGTCCTTATTCACCTTTGGCGTGTCAAACGCCGCACCGGCCGTACAGCCCCGGTTCCAAGAGGCGCTGCCCCAGCAGCCCTATCTGCCGCTCGAAATGGCGCTCCAAGCCGCCTCGGCGGCCCAGGCCAAATGTGAAGCGGATGGCTACCGGGTGACGGTGGCGGTGGTGGATCAGGCCGGGGTAGAAAAGGTCATCCTCAAAGGCGATGGGGCCGGGCCTCACACCATCGGCAGCAGTGTGGGCAAAGCCTTTACCGCCGCCAGCATGCGCCGGGCCACCGCGGACATCGCCGCGACGGTGGCTGAAAATCCGGCCGTAGCGGGCCTGCGAGACATGGATGAGCGGATTCTCATCCTGGCCGGCGGCCTGCCCATCGAAATTGACGGCCACGTGGTTGCCGGTATCGGTGTGGGCGGCGCGCCCGGCGGCGACCTGGATGCGGCTTGCGCCCAGGCCGGTATTGATGAGATTGTGGGTGCAGGAAACTGATAGAGAAAATAATTAAAGGTTTAGCAGCGACGGCTACCGGCGAAGCGCCCCCTGTCCCCAGGACGCCCGGAAGGGGCGCGGGCACGCCGCCCCATCGAAGGGAGTGCCGGGTGTGGGAACCCGG
>CAZDMM010000400.1:1295-6976 GCA_964505845.1 uncultured Caldilineaceae bacterium | reverse complement strand
TGTCAAGACTCAATTCCGGCTTTTGAGGCCGGACAAGCTTAAAAAACCAGGTGGGCAAGAAAAGGGGGGATTTTACGGCGGCAGAGGGATAGGAACCGGGGTAACCGCTTACAAGCGGTACAACTGCCGGGCGTTCTGGCCCAGGATGGTTTCGGCCGCGGCCCAGGCTTCAGATTGGGTCAGAAAACCGTCGGCTATAAACTCGTCCAGGATGCGCCCCAGCCCCCAGCGTCCCCACCGGGCAGCCAGCCAGAAAATTTCCGGCATCACAAAGGCATCGGTGGCAAACATCACTTTGCTAAAAGGGGCCATCCCCAAGACATCCCGCAGCATGGCCGGGATGCCGGTGGTGGCAAACGGCGTTGCCAGCGACAGGTCAAGCCAGACGTTGGGGTAGATGGCAGCCAGGTGAGCCAACTCCCGATAAAAGGGCCAGCCGGCATGCAGCAGCACCAAAGGGCAGCGGGCCTGCTCAATAACCCAGCGCAAATGGAGCGGATTGGCCCGGCGCAAATCGGCGTCGCTGTCGCCAAAGCCCGTGTGAAACTGCACCGGCATCTCCTGGGCCGCCGCCAAATTCAACGCTTGTATCACTAAATAATCACCCAACGGTTTGCTGGCCAGGCGCACCTTCCCCTGGCGACGGGCCTCTTCTTTGAGCGGCCCAAAAGCAGCGGCAGCCTCGCTTTTAGGGATGGGCGCAATATCCAGGCCGCTGCGATAGGCAATGATGCTTTTCAAAGCCACGTAACCGTCGGCTCGCGCCCGGCCCACGCCGGCGAGGAAAGCCTCTAGCATCTGGTCAAAATTATCCCATTGCACGATCAACTCTTGAGCCAGCACTTCCAGCCGCAGGATCGGCTCTACCCGGCACGGCAGGAGGGATTGCAACTGCGGGTGGGTGTAACCGTCGGCGCCCTGGTAGCCGTAATCGCACAAGAGAACGGCGATGTTGGCTTCGCTGAAAAGGCGCCGCACCCAGGCTTCATAAGGCTGGGCCGACCGGGCGGCCAGGTAAGCTTCCAAAGTCGGTTGGCACTCCAACCGCTCTGCCAACCAACGCAGGCCGGTGCGGAAGAACAGCCCATGCGGGGTGTGGCGGGCATGCACTTCCGGGTCAGTGGCCTCGCTGAACCACTGCACAAAATCGGCCGGCGCGCCGGTAGCTTCCGGCTTGAGCAAGGAGTGGGCGTGGTGGTCAATGATGGGGATGGCGGATAAATCCATGTGGTGATTAGTAATTGGTGATTAGTGATTGGTGGTTGAATTAATTAATTACCAATAACCAATAACCAATTACCCTCCCTAAAATTTATAAATATGGTGCTTGATCTCAAAATCCACATCTTGGGCGGCAAAGGCGGCGTACTCCGAGCGTTTGACGGCCAGGTAAGCGGTGCTCAGTTCCGGCCCCAGCGCCTCGATCAGCACCGGGTCTTTTTCCAGGGCCTCCAGGGCTTCGGCCTGGCTGGTGGGGTAGCGATGGATGCCGCGCGCTACCCGTTCTTCTTCACTGAAGTTGCCGGGGTCAATCAGGGTCGGGTCGCCGGGGGTCAGCTTACGGGCGACGCCATCCAGCCCGGCGGCGATGAGTCCACCCAGGGCCAGGTAAGGGTTGTTGCTGGGGTCGCTGGCCTTTAGTTCCACGTTGACGCTGTCGGCTTCGTGGCCCCACAGGCCAGAGGCAATGCGGACGGCGGCCTCGCGGTTGTCTGGCCCCCAGGCGGTATAGGCGCTGCTCCAAAAATGGGGCTGCAAGCGGCGGTAGGAGTTGAAGCTGGGCGCGGTCAGGGCCAGCAGGCCGGGCAGGTGGGCCAGCACCCCGGCGATGAAGTGGTAGCCAAGTTGGCTCAATTTGTAGCGGTCGTCCGGGTCATAAAACAGATTGGTTTGACCCGCCTGATCCCACACGCTCCAGTGGATGTGGCAGCCGTTGCCGGCCTGGTCGGGCATGGGCTTGGGGGCCAGCGAGGCCAGCAGGCCGTGCTGGTTGGCCACGTTGCGCACCGTCTCGCGGAACCAGATCTGGTTATCGGCGGCGCGCAGAGCCGGGGCGTGGCGAATGGGCAGCTCATGCTGGCCATGCCCCAATTCGGGATAGTAGGCGTCAATAGGGATATTTTGCGCTTCCAGGGCGGCGATGATGTCATCCATCACCTCCGCTGCGGCCGTCATCGAAATGGAGCTAAAGCAGAGGCCGGTGTCAATCGGCTCATAGCCCCCCTGGCCGTCGGGCCGGAAGAGCGAGAACTCATTTTCCAGCGAAGCCTGGATGGTAAGGCCCTGGGCGGCGGCGCGGGCAATCATGCGTTTGAGAAAACTACGCGGGCAGGCCCCCCAGGGCTGGCGGTTGAGCAGCAGCATATCGCTCATCATGGCGGCGCTGTGGGGCGCATAGGGCAGCACCACAAAGCTGTCGGGGTCGGGTACCAAGCGGATTTCACCCACCGGCCCCATGCCTTCTACCGGCTGCAACTGGTCGAGCATATTCATGGCCTGCATGGCTACGGTCAGGCCGATCCCGCTTTGCATTTTGGAAGCCAGGCTGTCAATGTGGGCCAGTTTGCCCCGGATGGTGCAGCCGTTATCGCAGTACAAAAAGCGAATCAGGCGCACGCCTTTTTCTTTAGCATAATGAATCAGGTCGTTGTTGGCCATGGGTTATCCTTTCAGAGTAGCAGGGTGGCAGGGTAACAGAGTGACAAGGTAGCAGAAGGAATTTGCGACTTGCTACCTTGCTACCTTGCCACTTGTCATAGAAATTCAAAATATTCGCTGCGCTCCCACTCGTCCACCCGGTCATTAAATTCCGGCGTGCCGTAATCATGGATGGCAGATTTGGCTTTGGCAATTTCGTGACGTTTGAGGGCCACATAGAGCCTGATAAATTCCGCGCCCAGGGCGTCCTTTAGCACCTGATCCTGTTCCAGGGCATCCAGGGCATCGTCCAGCCGGGTGGGCAGATTGGTGACATTTTCCATGCCATAGGCAATGCCATCAACCGGGGCCGGGGGTTGGAGCTTGTTCTTCAGGCCATCCAGGCCGGCGGCCAGGCAGGCCGCCATGAGCAAATAGGGGTTAGAACTACCGCCGCCCAGGCGATTTTCCAGGTGGGTGCGCTCGTCGCCGGTGGCTTTGACCCGCCAGCCGGTGGTGCGATTTTCAAAGCCCCAGGTGGCATTGGTAGGGGCAAAGGAGTAAAGCTTGTAGCGTTTGGGGCAGTTGACTGTTGGGGAGGCAAAAGCGCACAGGGCGGGCGCGTGGGCAATCTGCCCGGCCAGGAAATTTTTGGCTACGGCCGAGAGGCCGTCCGGGCTGGAGAGGTCTACAAAGGCGTTTTTGTTGTCCTGCCACAGCGACTGGTGGTAGTGGCAGCCGTTGGCGCTTTGCTCGATGTGCGGCTTGGTCATAAAAGAGGCCATCATCCCGTTGCGCTGGGCAATCTCTTTGACTCCATTTTTGAAGGTAAAGGCATTGTCGGCGGCGCTGATACCCCAGGAAGGGGCAAAGTTGATTTCCATCTGGCCGGGGCCGTACTCGGCGTTGGAGGTGATGATATCCACATCAACCGCCAGCATGCCGCGCAAAATCTGGTAGACCAGCGCTTCATTAAAATTATTACGCAGGGTGGCAAAAATCTGGATGCCGGGGAAGGGGGGCTGGCGGGTGGCGGTGTCTACAATATAAAATTCATACTCAAAGCCGCTGTAGAGGGTGTAACCCAGGCCGGACAGCTCGGCCAGCAGCTTTTTAGCCACCAGGCGCGGGGCGGCCATGGCCGGCCGCTCATCCAGGAAGTAGGGTTCACAGATGATGCGGGCGGTCTTGTCGGCCCAGGGCAAAATCTGAAAGGTCTCCAGGTCGGGTTTGAGGCGGCTGTCGGGGAAGCCCAACTCTTCCAGGTAGCCGGTGCCGGGTGCGACGCTGGCCTGAACATCAAAGCCAAGCTGGCCCAATAAAAAATTCAGGCCCTTTTCGGCAAAGCGCCGAAAGTGACGCACCGGCACAGTTTTGGAGCGCGAGATGCCATGCGTGTCGGTTTGCTCAAAACGGATAAATTCGATGCCGGCTTCGGCCAGCCGTTTTTCGATTTCCGTCAGGCCGTCAGCCCAAACGTTGGCGGATATAGTCATACGGGTTGCTCCTTCGAAAATAGCTTGGTTCATGTCACTGCGAGCCGCAGGCGAAGCCGCGCAGCGTCCGTCCCCGGAGGGGGGATTGCTTCGGCCTTGCGACCTCGCAATGACATTTTCACGCTTCCGTCGGTGGCGTGCCACAGGTTTGTGAACACTCCTTATAACGTGGCTGAGTAGTGATCAAAGTAAAGCTTACGGCGCCGGCACCTTTTCGGGGACCATTTCTGCGCCGAGGGTAAATTTACCATCTTTAATGGCAATCACCGTGACGCCTTTTTGCGGCACGCGAGAGCCGCCAAAGGTGATGGAGCCGGTGATACCGGGGAAGCCCTTGGTTTCCTGGATAGCCTTTTTGATAGCGGCGGCGTCGGTGGAGCCGGCCCGTTTGATGGCATCGGCCATGAGTTTCATCGCATCATACCCCAACGCGGCAAAAGCGTTTTCCGGGTCGTGGCTGTACTCTTTTTTGTAGGCTTCGATGAACTTTTTGATGCCGTCGGTGCCGCCCTGGGCGTCCATCAGAGCGTGGGTGGTAAAGTAGACATTCTCTGCGGCCGGGCCGGCCACGGTGAGAATATCGGGGGTGTCGTAGCCGTCGCCGCCGATGATGGGGCCGGTCAGGCCGGCGTCACGGAACTGTTTGACCACAGGGCCAACGTTGTAGGGCATGGCCGAGATAAAGTAAAAATCGGGCTGGGTGGGCAGGGCCTTGATTTTGGCAATCTGGGCCGAAAAGTCGGTAGCTTTGTCGTCGTACTGATCTTCCAACACAATCGTGCCGCCCAGTTCGGTAAAGCGCGCCTTAAAATATCCCCCCAACAAAGTGGTGTATTCCACGCCTTTATCCCACAACAGGTAGGCATTCTTTCCAAACGTTTTAAAGCCATACTCGGCCCCTACCGCTGCCTGGACGTTATCGCCAAAGCAGGCCAGGTACATCACGTCGCCCACCTGGTCGGGGATTTTAGGCGAGGTAGCGCCGGCGGTAATAAAGGGGATGCCAGCCTTTTGGATGGTAGGGCCGGAGGCCAGCACCGAGTCGGTATCGGTAAAACCGACCACGCCGATCACCTTATCCTCGTCCACAAACTGCTTGGCAATTTGGGCGGTCACGTCCATTTTGTATTGGCTGTCGCGCACAATCAGGTCTATCTGGCGGCCCAACACGCCCCCGGCGGCGTTAATCTCTTTGGCGGCCAGCTTGGCCCCATTGGCCGCAGGCAGGTCCAGGGCCGACTCGTCGCCGGTGAGGGCAAAACCACCCGCAATTTTGATAGGTTCGGTAGAAGCCGCACCGCCGCCGCCCCCACCGCCGCAGCCCTGAACAAGCAAACCAATCACCAAAACCGCAATAGAAATAAATACTCTGGCTTTCATAAATTTCCTCTCCTCTAGCTAAATTTATCAAAAGCAACAATAGATTCACCGAGCGATTTGTGCCTTTACGTCGCCGCCTCACCTCCTTTACAGATGGCTTTTTCACCTGCCCGGAAGCTAACTTTTGGGCAAGCTGCTTGGCTTAACCATGTTTCTGGCCTTAAACCA
>CAZDMM010000400.1:0-1285 GCA_964505845.1 uncultured Caldilineaceae bacterium | reverse complement strand
CCAGCTTCCGGGAAGGTTTTTCAGGGCCAGTTCTCGCTGGCCCAGCAGGCCGGCCGGCCGGAAGATAATCACCAAAATAAATACCAGGGCCAGGATAATCTGGCTCAAGCCGTAGAGCAGGGTGACATCCTCAAAGCGCCGCAGCACCTCCCCCAGAGCCAAGATAAACACCGTGCCGATGATCGAGCCGCTCACCGACCCCATGCCGCCGACGATCAGCATGGTGATGACGCGGAAGGTCAAATCAAAGTAGAAGACGGTGGGTGAAAAAGAGGTAATAAAGTGAGCGTAGAGCGAGCCGGCCGCCGCCGTGAAAAAGGCGCTGACCACAAAGGCCAGCAGGCGCGGCGGCATGATGGCAATGCCAACCGCCTGAGCCGCCAGCGGGTCTTCGCGTTGGGCAAACATAGCCCGGCCAAAGGAGGAGTACTTCAAGCGCCAGACCACGTACAGCGTCAGCAAGGCCCAGGCCCACACCCACCACAGGTCGGTGTAGGGGGTAACGTTGGAAAAGGTGCGGGAGCCGCGTGTAAAGTTGTCGGCGTTGAACAAGATGACCCGGACGATGACCAAAAAACCGAGGGTAGCCACCGCCACAAAATGGCCCGACAGCCGCATCAAGACCAGGCCGACCAACAAAGCAACCACCGAAACCAGCGCGGCCGCAATCGCCGTAGCCAACAAAAAGCCTAACGGAAACGGCCCGGCGTAAAAATCAAAGTGAATCCCGGCCAACCAACCGGGCAAATTGGGCAGATATTCGCCTTTTTCGCGCAGGGGTAAAGTTAACAGCGCAGAGCCATAAGCCCCCAAAGCCATAAAACCGATATGTCCCAACGAAAATACCCCGGTGAAGCCGCTGGCCAGGTTCAGGCTGAGTACCAGGATCAAAAAGATGCCCATGTTGATGAAAAAACCCTGCCAAAACGACAGACCTGAGGCCTGGAGGAGAGCTAACAGGCCAGCTAGAATGAGGATGGCGAAGAGTCGGGTAGCCAAGATTGAATGGCGAAGAGCGAATGGCGAATCAGGCATCTCATCCTGATGACTCGCCGCCTCGCCCATTCGCTCATTCGCTGCCTCGCCCATTCGCTGACTCGCTGACTCGCTCACCGCATCTCCTCCTGGTCACGCTGGATCAAAATGCCGCCGGGTCTGAACAGGAGCATCAGAATCAGGGCGACAAAGACACAGGCATCCCGCTAACCGGTCAGGCTGCCGGGCAACCACTGTTTGAGCGCCTCCTGCACCGCCGGCGAAACCATCCCCGGCGGCAAAATATCGC
>CAZDMM010000399.1:4877-6977 GCA_964505845.1 uncultured Caldilineaceae bacterium | reverse complement strand
CACCGCCGCCAGCTTATCGGCCGAGCGGGCCGCCAGCGCCAGATTGACCCCCTGGCGGGCTAAAGTTCTGGCAATGGCCGGGCCGATGCCCCGCGAGCCGCCGGTCAACAGGGCGTTTTTGCCACGTAAGTTTCGCATGTAAGGTTGTCTCCTAAAAAAGTGGACCGGGGACGGGAGACCGGTGCAGAAACAAGCACCCGGTCTTCGGTCCTCGGTCTCCTGTCAAGACGGGTAAACAATTTTCACGCTTCGTATCGGCGATGTCCCGCCGCAAGCTGGGATGACTCCGTGAACAAGGGTTGACGGTTTCAAACCTTTCTATTATACTCTAGGCACGCTAACTGGTTAATCCCCAATCTAAAAAATTCGGCTCATGTTAAGAACAAGTGACCGGCAGTTCAGATTGACTGGCTACTTCTCTGCAAAATGGGAAAGTGCCGGTCACTTTGCACTTGTGCTGTACATGAGCCAAAAATTCAAAGGTACAGAGAGGTATGCTCCAAAAATTCCGGGCAAATAAACCACTTCAAGGCCTGATGCTGATTTCGCCGACGCTGCTGTTTATGGTCGGCCTGTTGATCATCCCTCTCCTGTTGACGGTGGTGGTCAGCTTTGGCCAGCGCGACGCCGACGGCAACGTGATTTATACCTTCACCCTGAGTAATTACCTGCGCCTGGCCGGTTACAGCACCGACTGCGGCGATGCCCCCGCGCCCTGTTTTGAAGACTTATACCTCCGCATTTTGTGGCGCTCCATCTGGCTGGCTTTTCAAACCACCGTTTTGGTCATTTTGCTGGCCTACCCCCTGGCCTATTTTGTAGCCCGCTCCTCACCCCGCTATCGCAATATTTTGCTCTTTCTGATCCTGGTGCCGCTGTGGACCAATTTTGTCATCCGCGTTTATGCCTGGATTATGATTTTGCGGACGGAAGGAGTCTTGAACAGCATTATTGGTTGGCTTTTGGGACTGGTCGGCCTGCCCTTTGAGCCGTTTGAGCTGTATCCCTCGTCCGGGGCGGTGCTGGTGGGCATGGTTTATGAATTTTTGCCCTTTATGATTTTGCCCATTTACACCTCGCTGGAAAAAATTGACGGCAGCCTGTTTGAAGCGGCGGCCGATTTGGGGGCCAATATCGTCAGAACCTTTCTTAAAGTGATTTTACCCCTCTCGATGCCGGGGGTGGTGGCCGGTACCATTTTGGTCTTCATTCCGGTGATGGGGGCCTTTGTGGTCTCCGATATTTTGGGCGGGCGGCAGGTGATTCTGGTGGGCAACTTGATCCAGCGCCAGTTTTTGGATGCCCGCGACCCGGCTTTTGGCTCGGCCTCCTCCATTATTTTGATGGTGATGACTCTGGCCTTGACCATTTACTACACCCGCCGCTTTGGCCTGAGCGAGGAGATTGTGGCATGAGCAACCGCCGTTCCCTCTGGATTCGCCTGGCCGCGTTGGGCGTCTACTTTTTTCTGTACGCGCCGATTTTTGTGTTGGTGCTCTACGCCTTCAACTCGTCGCGCACCAATGTGGTCTTTGAAGGCATAGTCAACCAGGGGCCGTGCGGCCCCTTTTACTGGTTTTGCGTCTTGTTTAAAAATGGGGAGGTTCTGGAGGCCGCCAAAAACACCCTGACCATTGCCCTCACCTCAACCCTTATCTCTACCATTATCGGCACGATGGGCGCGCTGGCCTTACAGCGCTACCAGTTCCCCCTTAAAAATTTCTCGGAAGTGTCCATGTATATCCCCATCGTCATCCCGGAGATTGTGATGGGGGTGGGAATTTTGGTGCTGTTCAGCGTGTTGTTCCGCTGGTTTAATACCACCTTTGGCTTAAGCGGCACCACCGGTCTTAGTTTTGGGTTGGGCACGGTGATTGTCTCCCATATTGCCTTCAGCATCCCCTTTGTCACGCTGGTGGTGCGGGCGCGTTTGCACGGCTTTGAAAAATCCATGGAAGAAGCGGCCCTGGATTTGGGGGCCAATGAGTTTGTCACCTTTTGGCGCGTCACCTTGCCGCTCATCGCGCCGGGGGTGCTGTCGGGGGCGCTGCTGGCCTTTACCCTCTCGCTCGATGACTTCATCATCACCTTTTTTACCAA
>CAZDMM010000399.1:0-4867 GCA_964505845.1 uncultured Caldilineaceae bacterium | reverse complement strand
GCCCCGGCTCAACCACCCTGCCTATCTACGTATATGGGCTGCTGCGCCGTATCATCACCCCGGAGGTAAACGCCTTATCCACCGTCTGGATTCTGACGGTGTTGGTGGCGGTGTTTATTTCACAGCAGTTGCAAAATAGAAGTGTTTAAATAAGGAGGAGAAAAATGCTCAAATCAAAACTCATGCTCATCTTGACCATCCTGGCGCTGCTGCTGGCGGCCTGCGGCGGCAGCAGCGGAGGAGCGGCGGCCCCAACTGCCGCCAGCGGTGATAGCGGCAGCAGCAGCCAGGCGGCCACCCCAGCCCCTACCAGCGGCGGCGAATCTGCGGCTGCCAGCGGTAAAACTTCCAGCTCCGGCTTTGCCTGCCCGGAGCCAAACCCCAAAATAGAGGTGACTTCTAAAGAAGTCAACATCTTTGTGTGGACGGAATATATCCCGCAGGATATGATCGAGTGTTTCCAGGAAGTTTATGGGATCACGGTCAACCGGGACGAGTATTCGTCAAATGAAGAAATGTACGCCAAAGTCTCCAAAGGCGGCGTTAACTATGACCTGGTTCAGCCCACCGATTACATCGTCGGCTTGATGATCCGCCAAAATCTCTTCCAAAAGTTAGACAAGAGCAAGCTGCCTAATTTTAAGAATCTTGACCCCAATTACCTGAACTTATCCTTTGACCCCAACAATGAGTACACCCTGCCGTATCAAGCCGGCACCGACGCCATTGTAGTCAATACCGACAAGGTTAAAAACCCGCCTAAAGCTTGGGCCGATTTTTGGAAGCCGGAGTACGATGGCCTGGTGATGCTGGATGACTCTCGCGCCGTCATCGGCTTCACTCTCCTGGCCCTGGGGTATGATGTTAACACCAAAGACCCCAAACAGCTTGACGAAGCCAAACAAAAGCTCAGCGAACTTGTCCCCAAAGTTAAGCTGTTTGACAGCGACAGCCCCAAAACCGCCCTGATTGCCGGGGATGTTAACCTGGGCATGACCTGGACCGGCGAAGCTTTTCTGGCCCAAAAAGAGAAACCGGCCATTCAATACATCTATCCCACCGAAGGCGCGCTGCTGTGGCAGGATAATTACGCCATCCTGGCCAGCGCCCCGCACGTGGACGCCGCGTATGCCTGGCTCAATTACTCGCTGCAAGGGGATACCTTTTGGCTGATGCTGCGCGATTTCCCCTATACCAACCCCAACACGGCCGCGCTGGACTACGCCAAAGCCAATCAGGCCGACATCTATAACGCTTACTTCAACTCCCCCATTACCAACACCCCGGCGGAAGAGATCAAAAAAGGGCACCGGGTGGATGACGTGGGCGACGCCACCCCGCTCTACGACAAAATTTGGACCGAAGTTAAGGGGGGAAGTTAAAAAATGGAGGGATGGAAGGCTGGAAGACTGGAAGTTTAACAATCTTCCAGCCTTCCAATCACCATCTTTTGTGAGGCTTAAAAGTAGTAAAGGAGAAACTTTCATGGATGAGATTTCAAAAAGAGTGGCTCAAAGTTTGAGCAGCAAAGATTTGACCAAGATTAGTAAGCAAATTGGGGCCGACAAAAAAAGTACAGGCCAGGCGTTATCGGCGGTTTTGCCCCTGTTAGTTTCGGCGCTGGCCAACAATGCCTCCCAACCGGGCGGCGCTCAGGCCTTGCAGCAGGCTCTGGCTCAAGACCACAACGGCTCCATTTTGCAAAATGTGGCCGGCCACGTGAGCAATCCCCAGGCGGCCAATGGGGCCGGAATTTTAAACCATATTTTGGGGGCGCAGCAGCCCCAAATCCAGCAGAATTTGGGGCAGAGCGCCGGCATGAACGCCAACCAGATGGGGCAGTTGATGGAACTGGCCGCTCCGCTAGTAATGGGCGCGTTGGGTCAACAGCAGCAGCAGCAAGGGTTTGACGCCGGTACGCTGGCCTCATTTTTGGGGCAGCAAAAACAAGAAGCCCAACAAGCCAATCCCGGCCTGATGGGCGTACTCAACAACATGCTAGACATGAACAACGATGGCAGCGCCATTGATGATGTGTTGAATTTAGCCGCCAACTTCCTGTTTAGCAAACGGCGGTAAAACAATTGACAATTGTCAATTGAAATGATCTTGGCGTCACAGTTAATTTCTATGCCCGACCGCGACTCAACCCGCAAAATTTTAACCCTGGCGGTTGACCCCCAAAGCCAGCGCAACCCGGCCCAGCAGCGGGTGGCCCGTGATTTTGAGCAGGCGCATCGTCACGCTTTTGTGCAAGATATGCTCTCGCTGGTGCGTTATCAGCCGGTTGACTTGCTGCCCTTTGAAACGGTGCGGGAAAAACTGCATCTGAGTAATAAGTATTACCTGGGCTTGCAAGAGATTCCGCTGGATCAAATTGTAGGCAGCGTGGGTCGCTATGAGGATTTTACCCGCACCTTCATGCCCCGTAAAACCGCCACCCGCCACCGCTGGGAGCAGGTTGACAGTCTGGCCGACAGCGGCGGCTGGCCGCCCATTGAGGTTTACAAAGTGAGCGACACCTACTTTGTGCGGGATGGCAATCACCGCGTCTCGGTGGCCCGGCAGTTGGGCATGGAAACGATTGAAGCCCACGTGTGGGACTATCCCACCCGCGTCCCGCTGGAATCGGATGATGACCTGGAAGACCTGATTCTGCGGCAGGAATATTTAGAATTTCTGGAAAGCACCGAACTGGACAAACTCCGCCCCGACCAGTGGATTGTGCTGACCCTACCCGGCGGTTATTGGGAACTGGAAGAGTCTATCGCGCTGCATCGCCACTGGAAAAATTGGGACAAAGACGAGGATATGCCCTGGCCGGAAGCGGTGGCCGATTGGTACGACCATATCTACCTGCCCCTGGTAGATAAGATTCACCAGGAGGACATCTTATCCCTGTTTCCGGGCCGCACCGAAGCCGATTTGGTGGTTTTTGTGCTGCGCCATTGGAGCAAACTAGAGCGAGAATACGGCGGCGAGGAAGTTCAGGCGGACGAGGCGGTGGAAGATTTTGCCGAGCGAACCAGGGCTAACCCTTTCCGGCGCTTGAGCGCCTGGATTGAGCGCAAGGTGATGGGCAAACCGGTGGATGAAGAAGAGTAGGAGGGAGTAGGAAGTAGGAAGAGTCTTTATCCCCTTACTCCTTACTCCTTGCTACTGGCTCTTAATTTCCGTCCAAATCTGATCGTATTTAAAAACTGCCTCCCCCAGCGGCTTGGCCCACTCCAGCTTGTCCGTCACCTCTTTAGGCGGGTAAACGCTCTGGTCTTCCAAAATCTCTTTTTTGATAAACTGCCTGGCGGCCTCGTTGGGGCTGGCATAATAGGTAAAATTGGTGATGGCCGCGCCATTTTGGGCGTCGAGCAGGAAATTGATAAAGTGCTGCGCCGTTTCTTTTTTCTGGCTGGTGGCGGTGACACAGATATTATCCTGCCACACCATCGCCCCTTCTTTGGGGATGGTATACCCCCATTTGCTCTCCCCGGTTTTTTCATCCGTGGTGGCGGCTACCACCTGCGCCCCGTTGCCGCTCCAGGATTGTGAGATGACCACCTCTCCCGGAATCAACAGGCTGTTTTGGTAATCTTCGCTGTTAAAAGTTTTGATATAGGGTTTGACCTTTAGCAGCACCTCTTTGGCCTGCTGCAAGTGGGCGTCGTCGGTGTCGTTGAGGGAGTAGCCCAGATATTTTAACACCGCGCCGATCAACTCGCGCTGATCATTGAGCAGGTTGATGCCGCCGGCCTTGGCCATGGCTTTGGCTTTTTCCGGGTCAAACAGGTAGGCCCAGCTATCGGGCGGCGCATCGGGGAAAACTTTGGTTTGATAAGAGATGCCGGTAGTGCCCCATTGATACGGCACGCAGTGTTTGTTATCGGGATCATAGGGCGGGTTGAGATTGAAGGCGTTCATATTTTTTAGATTGGGAATCTTGCTTTTATTAATCTCGGCCAGCAGGCCCAGTTCAATCATCTGGCCCACCATGTAATCGGAGGGAAAGATGACGTCATAGCCGGTGGCGCCGGCTTGCAGCTTGGCCAGCAGGTCTTCGTTGCTGGCGTAAGTGTCATAAATAATTTTGACCCCGTATTCCTCCTGGTACTTGGAAAGGAGCGACTCATCAATGTAATCGCTCCAGTTGTAAACATTCAATTCCTTGGCCAGGCCGCTGTCACCACCGGTAGCAGGCGTTGCGGCCTGGCTCTCTGCCCCGGTAGCAGCCGTAGCGCCGCTGCCGGCGGTGGGGGTAGGGGCGGCCCCCCCACAGGCGTTCACCATCAATGCGATGATGAGCGCCAGACTTACCATCAACAAGTATTTTTTCATTTTTCACCTCTAAACTTACTGGCTCTTGATTTCCGTCCAGATTTGATCATATAAAAATACGGCTTCACCCAGGGGTTTGCCCCACTCTAGCTTATCCTGGACTTCTTTAGGAGGGTAAATGCTGGGGTCGCTCAAAATATCCGGATTGATAAACGCTTCGGCGGCTTTATTGGGGTTGGGGTAATACACATAGTTGGTATTGGCCGCAGCCACTTTAGCCTCCAGCATATAATTCAAAAAGTGTTGGGCGGTGGCCTGGCGCTGGCTGGAGGCCGGAATGCACAAATTATCCTGAAAGATAAACGCCCCTTCTTTAGGCACCGTGTAAGCCCAATCGCTCTCGCCGGTAGCCTCGTCTATAGTTTTGGAGGCAGCCTGGGCCGCGTCGCCGCTCCAGGCCTGCGAAATGATGACCTCGTGCGTTACCAGCAGGCTTTCATCATAATCTTCGCTGTTAAAAGTTTTGATAAAAGGTTTCACTTTTAAGATAACCTCTTTGGCCTGCTGCAAGTGGGCGTCGTCGGTGTCGTTGAGCGAG